>JALVSV010000378.1:9307-11077 GCA_027024125.1 Methylothermaceae bacterium
TTGCGGAACGTGCTCCATGGAGACAAGCACCTACGAAAGGAATTGACCCGGTTGTATCCTGGAAAGACCGTCAAGTTCTTACTGAACGACCAGGGCGGACTGGAAAAGCTGGTGTATGAACGCAGCAGAACGGAGACGATTGCCGTATCCAGGGAAGAGGATGGCTTCGATATCGAAAAAGTCTTCAAGCAGCCGCAAAAGGAACTCCATCAAGCCAGCGGCACCGTGGAGTCCACCTTGTACATCGCCGGCAAGAAAGCAGGACTCAGCGATTCCCTGGTGATGCAACTGACCGATATCTTTGCCTGGGACATCGATTTCTCACGAAGCATTCACCCCGGGGACAGTTTCAATGTTCTCTACGAGAAGCTGTACCTCGATGGCGAATACCTGGGCGACGGTGCCATTGTGGCGGCAGAGTTCGTCAATCAGGGCAAGATACACCAAGCGCTGCGTTTTACCCTTCCCGACGGAACTTCCGAATACTACACGCCGGAAGGCAAAACCTTGAGAAAGGCCTTCCTGAGGATGCCGGTCAAATCGGCTCGAATCTCTTCCCGCTTCAACTTACATCGCCGCCATCCCATCCTGCACCGTATCCGGGCACACAAAGGGGTCGATTATGCCGCCCCTGTCGGCACCCCGGTTCATGCCACCGGTGATGGAAAGATCGTCTATCGGGGCTGGAAAGGCGGATATGGCCGAGTGATCATCCTCCAGCACGGGCGACGTTACAGCACCTTGTATGCCCACCTGCACCGCTTCAATTCCAGGTTTAAAATCGGGAGCAAAGTGAGACAAGGAGATGTCATCGCTTATGTAGGACGCTCGGGACTCGCCTCAGGGCCTCACCTACATTATGAATTCCGGATCAATGGCATTCATCGTGACCCATTGACCGTTCCCCTGCCTGAGAGCACGCCCATCCCCAAAGCTTTGTTGGCCGTTTTCAAACAGCAAACCTCACCCCTGTTGGCAACCCTTGAAAGTTCTCGCCAGACTGCTTTGGCCAGGCAGGAAATCCAGGGAGAATGACCGGCTTCTATATCGGATTGATGTCTGGCACCAGCCTGGATGGCATCGACGCGGTGCTGGTCGAAATCAAAGCCCCCGATCAGCTCAGGCAGCAGGGGTGGCAATACACTCCGTTCCCTTTGGACCTGCGCGAGAAGCTGCTGCGCTTTTGCTTTGCGGAAAACATCCCTTTGAGGACGTTGGGTGAACTCGATGCGGAACTCGGCAAAATGTTCGCCCGAAGTGCCTTGGCGCTGCTTGACGACGCGTGTCTATCCCCCAGTCAAATACAGGCCATCGGCAGCCACGGGCAAACGGTGCACCATCATCCTTACGGCCACAATCCCTACTCCCTGCAGATAGGAGATCCCAATCAGATCGCCGAACACACTGGGATCACCACGGTAGCTGACTTTCGCCGTCGCGATATCGCCGCTGGTGGCCAGGGGGCACCCTTGGTCCCGGCCTTCCATCAGGCGATGTTCCATTCCCCTCTGGAAAACCGGGCAGTCCTGAATATCGGTGGTATCGCCAATCTGACCTTGCTGCCTGCAGACGACCACCTGCCTGTCACAGGTTTCGATACCGGTCCTGGCAACACCCTGCTAAACAGGTGGATTTCCAGGCAGACAGGGAAACCATGGGATGAGAGGGGTGGATGGGCCAGAGGCGGACGGTGCATTGACAAACTCTTGCAATCCTTTCTGACCGACCCTTATTTTTTCAGCCCTCCCCCAAAGAGCACCGGCCCTGAAT
>JALVSV010000379.1 GCA_027024125.1 Methylothermaceae bacterium
GTCGAACCGTCGGGGCCGGCGTGGTCGCGAAAATCATTGAGTGAGATTGATGGATAAACGGCAACGTATTCGAATTCGATTGAAGGGTTTCGATCATCGTTTGGTGGAGCAGTCCACCCATGAGATAGTCGAAACCGCCAAGCGGACAGGGGCCCAGGTATTGGGCCCCATCCCGCTACCAACGAAAAAGGAACGTTTTACAGTTCTGATTTCTCCGCACGTCAATAAAGATGCACGCGATCAGTATGAAATTAGAACTCATAAGCGATTGATTGATATCGTCGAGCCCACTGACAAGACCGTAGATGCGCTGATGAAGCTGGATCTTGCGGCAGGGGTGGACGTGCAAATTAAGTTGAACTGAGGATGGCTGCCATGACGATTGGAGTGGTCGGGCGTAAATGCGGTATGACCAGGGTATTCACGGAAGACGGACAGTCTGTTCCGGTAACCGTGGTGCACGTGGAAGGAAACCGTATTACTCAATTGCGCACGAAAGAGCGTGACGGATACAGAGCCGTTCAGGTTACCACCGGTGCAAAAAAACCATCAAGGCTGACCAAGCCCGAGGCGGGGCATTTTGCCAAAAATGGTATTGAAGCCGGTAAGGGGTTGTGGGAATTCCGCCTCGAGGAAGGTGAGGGTGAAGAGCTTACACCAGGCGAATCCCTGGGCGTCGATGCCTTTTCAGAAGGTCAGTACGTGGATGTGGTAGGAACCACGATTGGCAAAGGCTTTGCAGGGACCGTCAAGCGGCATAATTTCAGAACCCAGGATGCAACACACGGTAACTCTGTATCCCATCGAGCACCTGGTTCCATTGGTCAGTGCCAGACCCCAGGGCGGGTGTTCAAGGGCAAGCGTATGGCAGGGCATTTGGGTAACGTCCGTCGCACCATACAGAATTTGCAGATCGTGGCCATTGACAAGGAACGGAATCTGCTTTTGATCAAAGGTGCTGTGCCGGGGCACAAGGGCGCGGATGTGATTGTGCAGCCAGCGGTCAAGAAGTAAACAGGATAAAACATGAGTGTTGAAATTCCAGTCATTCACGAAAACGACTCCGCTAATCCAGTCACGGTCTCAGAAGAGGTATTTGGCTGTGAGTTTAACGAGGCACTGGTTCATCAATTGGTGACAGGTTACCTGGCCAATGGAAGGGCAGGGACCAAGGCGCAAAAGAGCCGCTCAGAAGTCAGTGGTGGTGGTAAGAAGCCTTGGCGTCAGAAGGGTACCGGCAGAGCACGTTCTGGCAGTATCCGCAGCCCGATCTGGCGTGGTGGCGGAGTGACCTTTGCAGCCAAGCCCAGAAGTTTTCAGCAGAAACTGAACAAGAAGATGTATCGGCGGGGTATGCGTTCAATCGTATCAGAGCTGTTGCGCCAGAGTCGGTTGGTGGTGAGCTCGGACGTCGTGCCTTCAGAACCGAAAACCAAAACGATCGTGGATAAATTGAACGAATATGCATTGGATCGGCGGGTTCTGATTTTGGTTGAGCGGGAGGACCCTGTCCTGGAATTGGCTGTGCGCAATTTACCTAATGTTCAAGTGAGTATAGCAGGGCGGGTGGATCCAGTGTCGCTGGTCGCTGCTGACAAGGTGTTGGTGACAGAGGCAGCAGCCAGGATATTAGAGGAGCGTCTGGGATGAATCAGCTTGAGTTGATGAAAGTACTGGTGGCGCCGGTGATCTCGGAAAAAAGCACCCGGCTCGCTGACACTGAAAATCGTTATGTATTCAAAGTGAGGAAGGACGCAACCAAACCTCAGGTCAAAAGGGCCGTAGAACAGATGTTTGAGGTGGAAGTCGAGAGTGTTCAATTAATGAACGTCAAGGGTAAGTCTAAACGGTTCGGCCGTATGCTGGGGAAAAGGCCGGACTGGAAGAAGGCGTATATACGCCTCAAGGCTGATCAAGAGATCGATCTATCCGTGTCCTGACCCGTAAGAAACCAAATATTATCAAGGTAATCGATCATGGCAATTCTTAAAGCGAAGCCGACCTCACCAGGACGCCGCTTTGTGATTCGGGCGAAAGCAGAAGGTCTACATAAAGGTGAGCCCTACGAACCTTTGGTGAAGAAGCTCACCAAGTCGGGTGGGCGCAATAACAAAGGCCGGATATCGACCCGGCACAGGGGTGGCGGACACAAGAGGCGCTATCGTGTCATTGATTTCAAACGGGACAAGATAGGCGTGCCGGCGAAGGTGGAAAGGTTGGAATATGATCCGAACCGCACCGCACACATCGCATTGCTGCTTTATAAGGACGGCGAGCGGCGTTATGTGATCGCGCCCAAGGGGCTGCAAGTGGGCCAGGAAGTCGTCTCTGACACCGAAACCGCTGTGAAAGTCGGCAACTGCATGCCGCTTCGCAATATCCCGGTGGGTACCCAAATCCATTGTATCGAGCTGAAACCTGGTAAAGGGGCGCAACTTGCCCGCAGCGCCGGTGCAACCGTCCAGTTGTTGGCCAAGGAGGGGATCTATGCCACCTTGCGGCTGCGTTCTGGTGAAATGCGCAAGGTTCATATCGATTGCAAAGCCGTAATTGGCGAGGTCGGTAATTCCGAGCACAATCTGATTTCCCTGGGTAAAGCAGGGGCAAGCCGCTGGCGGGGGCGTCGTCCAACGGTCCGCGGTGTGGCCATGAATCCGGTGGATCACCCGCATGGAGGTGGGGAAGGTCGGAACAAGGGTAAGCATCCTACTTCACCCTGGGGTCAGCCGACCAAAGGTTACAAAACACGGCGGAACAAGCGTACTGACAATATGATCGTACGCCGTCGCAAGGCTAAATAAGTTTGAGTTGAGAGGAAAAGGCAGTGCCACGTTCGGTTAAAAAAGGTCCGTTTATCGATCATCATTTGATGAAAAAGGTCGAGCAAGCGCAGGAAAGTCAAAGTAAGAAACCGATCAAGACCTGGTCGCGTCGGTCCATGATCGTGCCTGATATGATTGGTTTGACAATCGCTGTGCACAATGGCCGTCAGCATGTGCCGGTACTGATCAGCGAAAATATGGTCGGACACAAGTTGGGTGAATTTGCTCCAACCCGCACCTTTCGCGGACATGCAGCCGACAAGAAGTCCAGGTAAGGAGGTAGACGATGGAAGTGGCAGCAAAATTGCGACACGCAAGGATATCCGCGCAGAAATGCCGATTGGTCGCTGATCAGGTGCGTGGTTTGCCAGTGGATAAGGCCCTGGATACACTCAAATACAGCAACAAGAAGGCGGCGTTGATGGTTCGGAAGGTGTTGGAATCTGCGATTGCCAATGCAGAGCATAACGAAGGACTGGATATCGACGAATTGAAGGTCTCTACAATCTGTGTCGACGAAGGGCCTACCTTAAAACGCTTCTCTCCAAGAGCCAAGGGACGTGCCAATCAAATTCTGAAGCGCACATGTCATATCACCGTAAAAGTATCTGAGAGCGAATAAAATGGGACAGAAAGTACATCCGATCGGCATCCGGCTTGGCTATATCAAAGACTGGAATTCCCGCTGGTATGCAAACTCGAAGGATTATGCCGGCTTGCTCCACCAAGATCTGGAAGTGCGCGATTTCATCAAAAGCAAGCTCTCTCATGCTTCCGTGAGTCGCGTTCATATCAGTCGGGCCGCAAATAATGCCCAGATCACCATCCATACCGCACGTCCAGGACTGGTCATTGGCAAGAAAGGAGAGGATATCGATCGTCTGCGTCGTGAAGTGTCGGTTAAGATGGGGATTCCCCTGCAG
>JALVSV010000380.1 GCA_027024125.1 Methylothermaceae bacterium
CAATATGGTGTTGCCAAACACCGAGCGCGAACAGACCACATGATCACCGCTCTCGAGTAGCCCCATGCACAGGGTCATGATGGCAGCCATCCCCGAAGCGGTGGCGATGCATCTCTCTCCTCCTTCCATCAGAGCCAGGCGCTCCTCGAAGGTGCGCACCGTCGGATTGGTGAAACGGGAATAGATATTGCCATGCTCCTGCCCGGAGAATCGGGCCTGAGCCTGTTGGGCATTGTCGAACACGTAACTGGATGTCACGAAGATTGGGTCGGAATGCTCATTTTCCGCAGTCCTCGTTTGGCCTGCTCGGATGCTTTGGGTCTGCAGACCATAGTCCTGCCACGGATGGGATGTGTCTTTAGGCATTGCTCAGATGGAGTTGTGGAGATCGATGTTTAAATTGTCGTTGTCCCGTTTCACTTTGGCGCCGTCGTTGCGCTTCAGGCTCAATTGCTCAAGGTATTCAGGGGTGATGTCCCCTGTAATATATTCGCCGCTGAAACAGCTGGTCTCGAATTGTTCGATGGATGGATTGCCACGGCGGACTGCTTCGGTCAGATCTTCCAGATCCTGATAAATCAGCCAATCGGCACCCAGAAGCCGTTGCACCTCTTCTTCTGTGCGACCGTGGGCGATCAATTCCGAAGATGCAGGCATGTCGATGCCATAGACATAGGGGTATCGTACCGGCGGAGAGGCGGAAGCGAAATAGACTTTTTTTGCACCGGCCTCCCTAGCCATCTGGATGATCTGCTTGGAGGTCGTTCCGCGGACGATGGAATCGTCCACCAACAGTACATTCCTGTCCTTGAATTCAACATCGATGGGATTGAGTTTGCGCCGTACCGAACGCTGACGCATCTGCTGGCCGGGCATGATGAAGGTTCGCCCAATATAACGATTTTTCATGAAGCCTTCCCGGTATGTCAGCCCCAAGTGGTTGGCAAGTTCCAGGGCGGCAGTCCGGCTGGTATCGGGGATGGGGATCACGACATCGATGTCATGATCGGGATTGAGTTGAAGGATTTTCTCCGCCAATTTCTGCCCCATGTGCAGACGGGCCTTGTAGACTGAAATCCCGTCGATCACTGAATCGGGGCGGGCAAAATAGACGAATTCGAAAATGCAGGGGGCCTGCATCACGGGTTCGGCACATTGACGGCTGTGAAGACGGCCATCCTTCTCGATGAATATCGCCTCTCCCGGTCGGATATCCCGTATCCGTTCGAAACCCAGGACATCAAGAGCGACGCTCTCGGAGGCAATGATGTATTCAGTCCCCTGTGGCGTGTCGCGTGTTCCAATCACCATAGGCCGGATTCCGTAAGGGTCCCGGAAGCCCAGAACCCCGAATCCTGTAATCATCGCAGTCACGGCGTAGGCGCCGCGGCAACGGCGATGGACTTCGGTGACCGCATCGAAGACATCGTTGACGTCAAGGCGGAGTTTGCCAAGACGCTGTAACTCGTGGGCAAAGACGTTGAGCAGTACCTCGGAATCCGAATCGGTATTGATATGGCGCTGATCTTGAAGAAACAACTCCTGTTTCAGGAGTTCCGAATTGGTGAGATTGCCATTATGTCCAAGGGTGATGCCATAGGGTGAGTTGACATAGAAAGGCTGGGCCTCGGCAGAACTGGTGCAACCGGCAGTTGGATAGCGGACATGGCCGATCCCCATGGTGCCCGCCAGGTGATGCATGTGTTCGGTCTGAAACACATCTCTCACCAGCCCCCGGTCTTTGCGCAGATAAAAACGTCCGCTCTCATAGGTGACGATGCCTGCCGCATCCTGGCCTCTATGCTGCAATACGGTGAGTGCTTCGTACAACGCCTGATTGACCTGGGTATGGGCCACGATACCAACGATTCCACACATAGAGCTAAATTCCGCTTTGCTTTGGTTGAATGAAGGGTGGGTTCAGGACCAACGTGCCATCTGCAAAACCCCTTGAGGATTGAATTGCCCCAGGGCCTGGGCCCAGGATTCCAGCGGAGGGATCAGTTGGGACTCGTGCCACCAGGGCTCGGAAGTCAGGCCGATACCCTGGGCGATCAGAATCAGGATCAGGATCAATAAAACCCCTCTTGCCGCACCAAAAGCCAATCCTCCCACTCTGTTGAGGAAACTCAGTGGAGATCGCTCAATCAAGGTGGCTACCAGATAGCCAACGATCTTACTCACCACCAGAGTTGCAACGAACAGACCGATCATTGAAGCTGCCAAACGTACTCCCGGGAGGGTGATGACATCGGAAAGGTAGATGGCGAACGCTTGATGATAACGCAACGTCACCCACATCGCTGCAATCCAACCCAACAAGGAAAAGGTTTCCTGCACCAATCCCCGCAGCAGTCCTACCAACGCCGAAATCATGATCAATGCGAGGATTGTATAATCTACCCAGATCACCTGCTTGCTCCAGCTGCGTTGGCGTGCCCATTGTAACAAAGACGGCATTTGCTCTGTAAGGGAAGCTGATATCTTTGATATCGCAAATCAGTCCAGCGGCTTACTTGTTGTGTTCGTCCAATGCCTTAAGGTGATCCAGCTTGGCGGCTATTTTGATTTCCAGTCCCCGATCGACTGGATGATAGTAGCGGGCAGGTTTCATTCCATCAGGAAAATAGCATTCTCCAGCGGCATAGGCTTCAGGCTCATCATGGGCATAACGATAGCGTTTGCCGTAGCCCAGTTCTTTCATCAGTTTGGTGGGGGCGTTACGCAAGTGTATCGGGACCTCGAGACTTCCTGTGGAGATGACATCCCTCTGGGCTGCCTGGAAAGCCCGATAAACGGCATTGCTCTTGGGGGCGCACGCTAGATAGACTGCAGCCTGGGCCAGAGACAACTCCCCTTCAGGTGATCCAAGCCGTTCCTGGGCCTCCCAGGCGTTCAGGGCAAGTTGCAGGGCCCGGGGATCTGCGTTGCCGATATCTTCGGAAGCGATCCTCACCAGGCGACGGGCGATATAGAAAGGATCGCAGCCGCTGTCTAGCATCCGGCAGAGCCAATAGAGGCTCGCGTCAGGATCACTTCCCCGTATAGTCTTGTGCAGCGCCGATATTTGATCATAAAAATCGTCCCCCTGACGGTCGAAACGCCGGGCACTTCCCCCGGAAAGGACATTACGTGCCAGCTCTTCATCAATTTTGGCGGTTCCTTCCTCGTCGATGGCAAGATCCACCATGATTTCCAACAGGTTCAGCAGTCTGCGTGCGTCGCCATCGGCGGCATCCACCAACCAGTGCCGGACCGTCTCTGGCAGTTTCACATCGATATTTGACAGACCGTCGGGATGGCTGAGAGCCCGTTCGATGACCTGTTGCAGATCCTCCCGGGTCAAGGTCTTGAGCACATAGACTCTGGCCCGGGAAAGCAAAGCATTATTAAGGGAAAATGAAGGATTCTCGGTGGTGGCGCCAATGAAATGGATGATCCCGTTCTCTATATGTGGCAGGAAGGCATCCTGTTGTATTTTGTTGAAGCGGTGCACCTCATCGACAAACATAATCGTGGTCTGGTGCTGTTGTCGGAAGATTTCCGCTTTTTCTATTTGTTCCCGGATTTCCTTGATATTGGATAAAACAGCAGATAATGAAATAAATTGCGCATCGGCCACATGTGCAATCATTCGGGCCAAAGTGGTCTTCCCTGTTCCAGGCGGCCCCCAGAGGATCATTGAATGCAGATGCCCTGCGGCGATGGCTTCATACAATGGTTTGCCTGGCGCCAGCAAATGCT
>JALVSV010000381.1 GCA_027024125.1 Methylothermaceae bacterium
CCTTGACAGCCATTCGTTGCGCCAACTCAGAAACGGTGATGGTTTCTGGAATCGCCACTTCGCGGACCTGGGGCTGGACGGCCTGTGGTGCCACTCCCTTGGCTTTCTTCTTACGCCTGGCCTTGGCCGCCAAAAGCTTGTCCGAGGCCTCCAACCTTTTCCTGGCCGGGCGTTCCCTGCGTTTTTCTTCCTTCTCCACCCTCTCTTTCTTTTTGGCTTTTTTGGCCTCGGGTTTCTCTGGCTCCACCACTGGCGTAGGCGCAGTTTCCGGCGTCGCCGGTTTTTCCACTTCCGGTTCAGCCACAGCCTCAACCTCGGCAGCCTGCCGCGCAGCTTTTTCCTCCAGACGTTTGCGCTCGGCTTCCTCTTCTGCCCTGCGAGCTTCTTCCGCCTGGCGTCTGGCTTCCTCCTCGGCCAGCCGGGCCTGCTCTTCGGCCTGGCGTTTTGCTTCTTCCTGTTCCTTGAAACGTCGGGCTTCTTCCAGTGCCTGCCTGGCCTTTTCCGCTTCTATCTGCTCCTGCGTCATCCCCGTGACTTCACTGCGCTTGATGTAGGTGCGCTGTTTGCGCACTTCCACATTCACGGTCTTACTGCCGCCACCGGCCAAACGACCCTGTCTCAGCTCCTTGACTTCTTTGCGCTTCAAGGTCACACGTCGAGGCCCAAGAACCTCGGTACTCTCGCGTTTACCATGGCGCTCTCGCAAATAAGCCAGCAGCCTGATCTTCTCTTCATCACTGAGGGTATCGTCGGCACCTGACTTCTCCAGGCCCGCATTGTTCAATTGCCCCAGCAGGTTTTCCAGAGGAATACCCACGGTATCGGCCAGTTGTCTCACAGTGATCTCACTCATCTCTCTTTCCCTCTTTACTCACCCGCCTGACTCTCGGCAAACCAAGGCTCACGCGCTTTCATAATCAATTCTGCGGCCTTTTCTTCATCCAACCCGGGATCGATTTCCCGCAACTCGTCCACCGACATTTCGGCCAGGTCTTCCATGGATTTGATTCCCGCCGCCGCCAATCGATAAGCCAGCGCCTGGTCCATTCCTTCCATCTCCAGCAGATCGGCTTCGGGCGCCTGAGATTCCACCTGCTCTTCGTTGGCGATCGCTTTCAATAACAGGGCATCTCTGGCCCTTTTACGCAGTTCTTCCACCAATCCCTCATCGAAGGCCTCGATTTCCAGAAGCTCCCTGGCAGGCACATACGCCAGTTCCTCCAGGGTCGAAAAACCCTCCTGGACCAGAGCCTCGGCCAGATCTTCGTCGATGTCCAGCTCTTTCATGAACATCTGCTTGGATTCCTCGATCTCGCTGCGGTGTTTGTCTTCCATCTCGGTAGCCGACATGACATTCAATTCCCACCCGGTCAACAGACTGGCCAGACGGATATTCTGCCCCCCTCGGCCAATGGCCTGGGAAAGATTTTCATCTGCCACCGCAATATCCATGGCATGCTTGTCTTCATCCACCACGATGGAAATGATGTCTGCAGGTGCCATGGCATTGATCACGAACTGAGCGTCGTTTTCGTCCCATAGAATGATGTCGATTCGTTCACCGTTGAGTTCGTTCGAGACCGCCTGTACCCTCGAACCACGCATGCCGATGCAGGCGCCGATAGGATCGAGCCGTGGATCCCTGCTCCTGACAGCAATCTTGGCACGCGCTCCAGGTTCACGAGCAGCACCCTTGATCTCGATCAGACCCTCACCAATCTCAGGCACTTCGAGTTTGAACAGTTCGATCAACAGTTCCGGGGCCGTCCGACTGACAATCAGCTGAGGTCCCCGCCCTTCTTCGCGGATTTCCTTCAGATACCCTCTCACCCGGTCTCCAATACGGAACGATTCGTGAGGAATGGTCTCTTCCCGGGGAATGAGGGCCTCGGCGTTTTCGCCAAGATCAAGATACACATTGCCCCGTTCCACCCGCTTGACGACGCCAGTCACCAATTGACCAATCCTGTCCTTGTAAGCCTCAACCACCTTTCGTCTCTCGGCCTCACGTACTTTCTGCACGATCACCTGCTTGGCGGTCTGGGCAGCGATGCGGCCAAAGGCGATGGATTCGATGGGTTGTTCGACATAACCACCTGGCTCAGCATCAGGATCGAGCTTGCGCGCCTCTTCCAAGGTCATTTCCAACTCCGGATCGGTCAACTCCTCTGACTCGACCACTTTCCAACGACGCCAAGTCTTGTATTCCCCGCTTTGCCGATCGATCTCGACCCGGACATCCATTCGTCCATCGTGTTTTTTGGTCGTCGCAGTAGCCAGGGCAGTCTCCAACGCCTGGAAGATGACTTCTTTATCGATATCCTTCTCATGGGATACCACATCGACAACTCGAAGAATCTCTTTATTGGTCATCGGCTCTTACCTTTCATAATCGCTTTATAATCTGGAATCAGGCGGGCCTTTTCAATCATTTCAAACGGTATGTTCACTTGTTTGCCATCGGCAGTCTGGACGGTCACCTGATCTTTCTCCACAGCCAAGATCCAGCCTTTGAAGCGGCGTTGTCCTTCATGGGGCTGGAACAGCTGGATACGGACCGGTTCTCCGATGAATTTTTCGAAGTGCTCCAGGGAAAACAATGGACGATCCAGACCCGGCGAAGAGATTTCCAGCACATAAGTTCCGGCCACCGGGTTCTCGACATCCAGCAACGCACTGACCTGGTGACTGACCCGCTCGCAATCATCAACGGTAATGCCATTCTGGTCATCGATATCGATGTAGACCCTGAGTATTTTTCTGCCACGGGTGTCAGCAGACCACTCAACACCGACCAATTCATAGCCGAGACCGGTGACCACCGGTTTCAACAAGCGGGTCAATTTTTCTGATGCTCGACTCATATACCTCTATCGAATGCCTCGAACCAACACCCACAAAAAATGGGCCCATGGCCCATTTCGTTATTTCATCCCGTCCTGGCTGGGGAAAAACAAAAAGCCCCTAAGCGGGGCCTTGATTGGTTGCGGGGGCAGGATTTGAACCTGCGACCTTCGGGTTATGAGCCCGACGAGCTACCGAGCTGCTCCACCCCGCGTTCGATTGGGCCATTATAGCCAGATCCCGCATTTGGCGCAACGCCAAAATGTATCATCATCAGAGCTCCGTCATCTATTCGGTCCCGGGGCAGGTGGTCTGCTTCGAAAAACGCCGTGAATACTTCCCTGTAGGCTCCACGCCGGCCTCCCTGCCAGCGAGGCTTTCGAATCAGACCACCGGCCCCTCCAATCAATCCTTTACGTGTTTAGATGACGTGGTCCTGGTATCATCATCAGGAACACGTCATTTAGTCGATCACAAGGGCAGAAAGTTCAATACCAGAGCAGCCATGATTCCGGCCACCAAATCATCGAGCATGATCCCCAAGCCACCACGCACTTTTTCGTCCAACCAGGAAACCGGCCAGGGTTTTCCGATATCAAATAGGCGGAACAATAGAAAACCGGCAAGGATATATTCCCAAGTGACGGGAGAGCCTACCATCGCCACCCAAAATCCGACAATCTCGTCCCAAACGATCCCTGGATGATCCTCCCTTCCCAATTCCCGATTGACCCGGCTGCAGATGTACACACCGATGATAAAACCAAGGACGATGACAGCCAGATAAATACTGGGACAAAACGTTTTGAACCCTAAATACAATGGAATGGCTGCCAGGGTACCCATGGTCCCCGGCGCCACCGGGGCAAGTCCGGCACCGAAACCCCACGCCAGCACATAATCCGGGCGGGACCACTTGAAAGTCAAAGCATTGTCAGTCATTTTGAAAATGACGATACCCCACCTGTTGCAGGGTGATCATCTTCCCCCCCTTTATCAGTCTCAATCCCTGTTGTTCTTCAATTTTTCCTATACGATGCCATGGCACCTCTTGACTTGGCAAGCATTGTTCCAACTGCAACCGGTGCGAACAGGGCGCGGTGAAACAAAGCTCATAGTCGTCCCCGGCATACAGGGGTAAACGCCAGTCGCCGGTTTGCTCGATATATCTGCGTACCGATGCACTCAGAGGAAGATCTTGCCAGCGGATGGTGGCACCCAAACCACTGGCATGCAGGATATGACCCAAATCTGCTGCCAGTCCGTCGGAGACATCGATACAGGCGTGTGCAATCCCCCTGAGCGCCATTCCAGTCTCCACCCTCGGCAGGGGTCGCAATAATCTTTCAAGGACCGCTTCATCCCGCCACTCCATTTCACCTTGCAACATTTTCAGTCCAAGCCCCGCATCTCCGACGGAGCCAGTGAGATAGATATCATCCCCAGGGCGGGCGGCAGAGCGCAACAAACCCCGTCCTCCAGGGACCCACCCAAGGACTTGCATGCTGATAGCCAGGGAACCCCTGGTGGTATCCCCTCCCGCCAGTTCGACCCGAAATTTCCTGGCCAACTTGAACAATCCATGACTGAAAGACTCCAGCCAGAAGGGGTCGGCGTCGGGGAGCGTCAAAGCCAGGAATGCCCAGGCAGGTTCTGCGCCCATGGCAGCCAAATCACTGAGACTGACCGCAAGTGCCTTGTGTCCCAGGGCTTCTGGTTGGACATCGGCGAAAAAATGCACTCCTGCCACCAAGGTATCGATACTGGCAGCCAGCACTTGATCCCTACGGGGATCGAGCAGTGCACAGTCGTCACCGATGCCGCATACGGTATCCTTACGGATCACAGGATGGGCGAAAAATCGTCGTATCAGATCAAATTCATCCACGACGACAGGCTATCGTTCCACTTATTTTTGCCCTGTCACCAGACGGCCGGTATCCGAACGAATTTCGCGGGCACGAACGTGGTGGGCGAGCTTATCCAGAACGCCATTGACATACTTGTAGCTTTTATGAGTTGCCCCAAACGTTTTGGCCAGATTGATTGCCTCGTTCAGCACCGCCCGGTAAGGGACTTCCCAACGATACAGCAATTCATAACTGGCCAGCCTCAGTATGGCCCTTTCGATCGGATCGATCTCTTCGATTGAACGATCGGCATATCTGGACAAAGCCTCATCAATCGCCTCACGATGCTCAACCACCCCATGCAACAATTCAGAGAAGTAATCCAGCTGGGCCCCTAAGGTGTGGTCGTCAGCGAGGAACTGACGTTCGACATCAGCAACAGACTGGCCACCGACCTGCCACTGATAAAGCGCCTGCAAAGCACGACGGCGCGCAGCGGTACGGGTTGGTTTGTTCTTTGTCTTCATCGGGATTGCAGCTTGCGCAATAAATCCACCATTTCAATCGCAGTGACGGCTGCTTCGAACCCTTTGTTACCAGCCTTGGTGCCAGCACGTTCTATGGCCTGCTCAATGGTGTCGGTCGTCAGCACACCAAAAGCCACGGGGATCCGGTGCTGCAACATCGCAGTCGCCATCCCTTTGACACACTCACCGGCAACATAATCGAAATGCGGTGTCGCACCACGGATCACCGTTCCCAGGGCGATCACAGCGTCGACATCTTTGCGCTCTGCCACCGTCTGCACCGCCAGTGGCAACTCGAAGGCACCCGGTGTCTTGATCACCTCGATCGCGTCGGGAACCGCACCGTGACGCAGCAAAGCGTCAATCGCCCCCTGCTGCAGTTGTTCGACGATAAAACTATTGAAGCGGGAAACGACCAAAGCAAAACGCATTCCAGCGGCATTGAGGTTTCCTTCTATGGTTCGAATTTCATGCATGGATTGTTACTCAGATCTCCACATATTCCACAACCTCCAGACCGAAACCCGGAAGACCTTTGAATTTCTTCGGCGCCCCCATCACCCGCAACTTACGAAGTCCAAGATCGGCCAGAATCTGGGCCCCTGTCCCAGTGGTACGCCAGTCTTCCGGGGTGTCATCCTGGGGTAGTTCCAATCCGTTGTCCTGCAATTGATAGTGGTGGATCTTCTCCAGTAACGAGCGGGTATCCTCCTCGTTGCGAATCACCACCAATACCCCTCTTCCCTCCTCGGCGATGCGCTTCATCGCCCGGCGGAGGGGCAGACCAGGCTCCCGGGTGGAGGCCAACAGATCGCTGAGAAGATTGCGGGCATGAACCCGAACGAGCACCGGATCTTCTCCGGAAACCTCGCCCATGACCAGCGCCAAGTGGAGCTTATTATCGACTTTATCCTGAAAGCCGATCAAGTGGAACTGACCGTACTCGGTGGGAAAACGGCATTCACTGACCCTTTCGACGGTCTTTTCGTTCTCCAGCCGATAGCGAATCAAATCGGCAATCGTACCCATCTTGAGTCCATGCTGATGGGCAAATTTCTCCAGCTCGGGACGCCGCGCCATGGTGCCATCCTCGTTCAGGATCTCGACGACCACCGCGGCCGGCGCCAGCCCCGCCAGTCTGGCAAGATCGCAACCGGCTTCGGTATGACCGGCACGACTGAGCACTCCGCCAGGATGTGCCATCAATGGAAAGATATGACCAGGTTGCACCAGATCTTCTGGCCTGGCGTTGGGTGCCACGGTGGCCTGGATCGTCCTGGCCCTGTCCGCTGCCGAAATGCCGGTAGTGATCCCTTCCGCCGCATCGATGGAGACGGTAAAGTTGGTTCGATGGGGGGTACTGTTTTCGTCCACCATCAACGGCAACCTTAACTGCTGGCAACGTTCACGGGTCAAGGTCAGACAAATCAGACCCCGGGCGTAACGGGCCATGAAATTGATGTCCTCGGGCCGGGTCAGACTGGCGGCAAGCACCAGATCTCCTTCATTCTCCCGTGCCTCGTCGTCCAGAATGACGACCATCCTGCCCTGACGCATGTCGGCGATGATTTCTTCGATCGTATTCATGTCTCTTGGATGAAACCGGCTCTCTTCAGTAATTCCATATTCACTTTCTCCTGTTGCTGACCACAGGTCAGCAATCGCTCCAGGTAGCGGGCGATGATGTCCACTTCCAGATTCACTTCCATCCCCACCGCGGCCGTTCCCAAAGTGGTTTGAACCAGGGTATGGGGGACGATGTTGACTTCAAATTCAACCCCATCGACCTTGTTCACCGTCAGGCTGATCCCGTCCACACAGATGGAGCCCTTGGTAGCAATGTAGCGGGCCAGCTCTGCGGGTGTACGAATGCGAAACCTCACCGAACGTCCATCGTCCCATTTGGCCACCACCACCCCAATTCCGTCCACGTGTCCGGAAACGATGTGCCCGCCGAAACGGGTGGTTGGCGTCATGGCAAGCTCCAGATTGACCTGGGTTCCGCGACGGGCCTTTCCCAGGGTTGTCAGGGACAAGGTCTCCACGGAGACATCGGCGCTGAAGCTCGCCTCTCCAAGCTGCACTGCGGTCAGACATACCCCATTGACCGCGATACTGTCTCCTAATTGCACTTCTGTCATAGGCAGCTTTCCCGTGGCCACTTTCAGGCGCACGTCCCCCGCCTTGGGGCTCACATCGGCAATTTGCCCTACTTCCTGAATGATACCGGTAAACATGATCATTCTCCTGATTTCATGCAGATCTTCAGATCCGGGCCTATCCGGCGGATTTCCCGAAACTGCAGTTTCAAGCATTGCTCCATGGTTTCCAGTCCTGGCAGATGAAACAGCCCACGGGCATCATCACCCAGCACACTGGGAGCCAGATAGAGGATCCATTCATCCACCACGCCACGACTGGCCATGGCACCGTTCAGCACCGGCCCTGCCTCCACCAGGATTTCGTTCACTTCAAGCTGGGCAAGTAGGGTCATCAGTTCCCACAGATCGATCCGACTGTCATTGCAACCGATCACCCACACCTCTGCCCCTGCCTCCTCAAGTTGGCGATGCTTTTCCCGATCATCCGACGATGTCGCCACCACGGTCTTGCCTGGAAGAGAAAGCATCCTCGCATCGGTCGGCATCCGCAAACGGGAATCGAGTACGACCCGAAGCGGCTGCCTGACTTTCTCATCCCCCAGCCGGGCGGTCATAGCGGGGTCATCAGCAAGAACGGTACCAATTCCCGTCACGATGGCCGAACTTCGGGCACGCAGACGATGGACGTCATGGCGCGCCTGTCGGGAGGTGATCCAGCGGCTCTCACCGGAAGCCATGGCGGTACGTCCGTCCACACTGGCCGCCATCTTGACCGTCACCCAGGGACGACCCTCGCGCATCCTTTTACAGAACCCCCGGTTCAGCCGTTCCGCATCGGCAGCAAGCACCCCATATCGAGTTTCGATTCCAGCCGCTCGCAGGCGTTCCAGCCCCTGACCTGCCACCAATGGATTGGGGTCGACCATCGCCGCCACGACCCGGCGGATCCCGGCGTGGATCAGGGCATCCGTACAAGGCGGGGTGCGACCATGATGGCAGCATGGTTCCAGGGTGACGTAACAATCTGCGCCACCGGCCCGATCCCCTGCAGCCTTCAACGCCTCTATTTCAGCGTGGGGGCCCCCGGCGCATCGGTGCCATCCTTCGCCGACGACCTGGCCTTGTTTCACCAGGACGCAGCCTACTCTCGGATTGGGATCGGTGGTATAGAGCCCACGACGGGCCAGCCTGAGCGCGTGGGCCATGTAGAATTCATCGACGGCAGGATTCATGACCAATGTCAGGTTTCCTGCTCCAACCCTTCAATGACCTGACGAAACTCACTCACATCCTCGAAACTGCGATAAACGGAGGCAAATCGCACATAGGCGACACGGTCCAGATCTTTGAGGGCGTCCATCACCATTTCACCAATCTGGCGCGAGGGTATTTCCTTCTCCCCGCAACGCATCAACGCATCCTTGATCGCCTGCACCGCCTTGTCGATGAGCTCACTTTCGACTGGCCGTTTTTCCAGGGCCCGCGTCATTCCCGCCCGTAACTTGGCCTCCTCAAAGGGTTCGCGGCGCCCATCGTTCTTGATGACCCGGGGCAGATTCAACTCAGCGGTCTCATAGGTGGTGAAACGCTCCTTACAGCTGACACATTCACGCCGACGCCTGACTTTCCCATCCGGCGTCAACCGGGAGTCGATCACCCGGGTGTCGGGGGTATTACAAAAAGGACAGTGCATTTATCGGCTTGGTCTTTTCACCACAGAGGCACCGGGGTCGCAGAAAGGTTCCCTATCCACCATAGACCGGAAAACGGCGGCACAGTTGCACGACCTCATCACGCACCCGGGCAATGATGGCGTCATCTTCTATGTTGTCCATCACCTCACACATCCAGCCTGCCAATTGCTCACATTCAGTGATACCGAAGCCGCGTGTGGTGGCAGCGGGCGTACCCACACGGATGCCGCTGGTGACAAAAGGCGACTGCGGGTCGTTCGGTACCGCATTCTTGTTGACGGTGATATTGGCCCTCCCCAGAGCCTCCTCTGCCTTTTTCCCCGTGAGGTCTTTGGTGATGAGATCAACCAAAAACAGATGATTGTCGGTTCCACCTGAAACCACGGGATACCCTCTTCCCATGAAAGTGGCTGCCATGGCACGGGCATTGTCGACAACCTGATTCTGATATTCCCTGAATTCAGGTTCCATCGCCTCTTTGAATGCCACCGCCTTGGCGGCAATGACATGCATCAGGGGACCACCCTGGATTCCGGGAAACACGGTGGAGTTGAGTTTCTTCTCCACTTCCGGGTTCGCCTTGGCCAGAATCAGGCCACCTCTCGGACCACGCAGGGTCTTGTGAGTCGTGGTCGTCGTGACATCGGCAATGGAGACCGGACTCGGATAAATGCCAACGGCCACCAGGCCCGCCACGTGAGCCATATCCACCATCAGCCAGGCACCCACTTGGTCGGCGATCTCACGGAACCTCTGCCAATCCACGACCCTTGAATAGGCCGAAAAACCGGCAACGATCATTTTGGGTTTATATTCTTCTGCCAGGGATGCGACCTGATCGTAGTCGATCTCACCCGTGTCGGGACGAATGCCGTACTGGACGGCATTGAAGATCTTGCCCGACATATTCACCTTGGCGCCATGCGTCAGATGGCCACCGTGGGCCAGGCTCATTCCCAGAATCGTGTCACCCGGCTGCAGCAGAGCCAGATATACCGCCTGATTGGCCTGGGATCCCGAATGGGGCTGGACATTGGCATAATCGGCACCGAACAGCCGTTTGGCCCTTTCAATGGCCAGGGTCTCGGCCACATCCACATATTCGCAACCACCATAATAGCGTTTGCCCGGATATCCTTCGGCATATTTATTGGTCAATACCGTCCCCTGGGCCTGGAGTATCCTGGGGCTGGCATAGTTTTCCGACGCGATCAGCTCGACGTGATCCTCTTGACGTTGCAGCTCCCCGCGGATCGCTCCCCAAAGTTCCTCGTCGAAACCCGCGATTTCCATACCTTTGCTGAACATGGCTCCTGTGCCCCTCACGCTGTACAAATTCTTGTTATTCTAAGCCCAGAACATCCCAGCAGCCAGAAAAATCGAGTACAATCGCGCTCCAGATCCAATCAAACGACGGACGAAACTGATCATGGCCCAGTATATCTTCACCATGCAACGGGTGAGCAAGACCGTACCGCCCAACCGAACCATTCTCAAGGACATTTCGCTTTCTTTCTTTCCCGGAGCCAAAATTGGGGTCCTGGGACTCAATGGCTCGGGAAAGTCGACCCTGCTCAGGATCATGGCCGGGGTGGACAAGGAATTCGATGGGGAGGCCCGCCCCATGCCCGGAATTCGCATCGGCTTCCTGCCCCAGGAACCGCAGCTCGATCCCGACAAGACAGTCCGTGAAGCCATCGAGGAAGGTGTGGCCGATACCGTGGCATTGTTAAAGCGGTTCGAACAGATCAGCAATGCCTTCGGCGAACCCGATGCCGACTTCGACAAATTGCTGGCCGAACAGGCAGAACTGCAGACTCAGATCGATGCCTGCGATGCCTGGAACCTGGAGCGCAAGCTTGAAGTCGCTGCCGACGCCCTACGACTGCCCGACTGGGACGCCAGGATCGCCCCCTTGTCCGGAGGTGAAAAAAGGCGCGTCGCCTTGTGCCGATTATTGCTCTCCAACCCGGATATGCTGCTCTTGGACGAACCCACCAACCATCTCGATGCCGAATCGGTCGCCTGGCTGGAGCGGTTCCTGCAT
>JALVSV010000382.1 GCA_027024125.1 Methylothermaceae bacterium
TCATGAGCTAATCTTCTAAGAACAGAACCCCGTGACTGAGACCAATCCGGTTGTGGAAATCGACGAACTGCAAATCGAGCTGTGCATTCTACAGAGCCATCTTGATCGTCTGCTCACTCGCATACATCAAAATGAAGCCAAACTACATCGTTTCCAATCCCTGGAAACCCAACTGTTGGCAATCAATTCCTTGCGTGAACTGGTGGAGCACATCCTGGAGGACACCAAGGCGGTGTTCGAACTGGATTTCATCTCACTGGTGTTGATCGACCCCAAGGGAGAACTGCAACAGTTTCTCAAGGAAGACGGACTTCCCCAGGAAACGATCCCGGAACTCATCCCTCTGGCCGACGACACTCAACTGAAACCCTGGTTTGGCAAAGCTTTCCATGCGTATTTGGGACCCTGCAAAAACCATCACCGTATTCTGTTTTCAGGTGAAGACACGCCTGCCAGTATCGCTCTTCTTCCGTTGGTGAGGCGAAGAGAACTGTTGGGATGTCTCAACCTGGGCAGCCGTGAGTCCACCCGCTTCACGTATGGCATGGCCACAGATTTCCTCGACCGGTTGCGTTCGATCCTGTCGGTGTGTCTGGAAAACACCCGAAACTTCGAAATGTTGCGTCGAACCAGCCTGATCGATGCCCTGACCGGAGTCAACAACCGCCGCTTCTTCGAGCAACGCTTGGGAGAAGAAATCAATCGGGCCCAGCGGACCGGGGATCCACTATCCTTCCTGTTTCTGGATATCGACTATTTCAAACGAATCAATGACACTTACGGCCATCAAACTGGTGACATGGTATTGGCCGAAATCGCAGGACAGATCCGTTCCCAGCTACGCAACAACGACGTTCTTGCCAGATATGGTGGTGAAGAATTCGTTGCCATTCTCTCGGGCGCCGAGTTGGATCGGGCCGTCGAAGTCGCCGAACGGATACGCTCCCGGATAGAACATCACTCCATCAACGATCACAATGGTGAAACCATTCCCTTCACTATCTCCATCGGGGTCTCCGCATATAATCCCAAACTGGTTCCTTCCATGACCAAGGAAGACCTGCAGGGATTGATGGAATTGGCCGATCAGGCTTTATACCACGCCAAACGCAATGGCAGAAACCAGGTTGCATGTGGTGGGGTATATCGCAAGAAAGCAGAAAAACAACGAGTCGCCGCCGTTTAACCCGGATCCTGTTGGCACTATTTTCGAGCAGGGCAAAGGAAAAGGGCAGGTATTTGATACCTGCCCCCCTCAATCATCCAATTCAGCAAGCAGTTATTCTTCGCTTTTTTCTGCAGGAGCAGGGACCGGGGCAGATTCAGGCTTGACAGAACTTTCCACTGTGGTGGCAACCGGAGCTTCAGCGGTCATCAGCTTGATGTCTGCCTGTTTTTTCAGCTCCTCAATGTGCTGTTGAATCATTTTCCGTTTCAGCATCTGTTCAACCTGGGGCTTCACCCTCTCGAATGGAGGCGGAGTCTTTTCGCGGGAATCCTCCCGCAGGATCACGTGCCAGCCAAACCGGGTCTTGACCGGTTCTTTGGTGTACTGTCCGTTTTCAAGCGCTATGACCGCTTCTGAAAATGGCTGTACCATCTTCTGCGGTGAGAACCATCCAAGATCGCCTCCACTCTTGGCAGATGGACCCACAGAGTATTTCTCAGCCAGTTTGGCGAATTCTGCGCCTGCATCGAGTTGCTTGATGATGTCCTGGGCCTCTTCCTTGGTCTTGACCAGGATGTGTCGTGCTTTAAATTCGCTTTGTTTCATCGAGCCGACAAGCTGATCATATTCAGCCTTAATCTGTTCCTCGGTAATCGGGTGCTGCTTGAAATAATCCTGCATGTCAGCCTGGGAAAGAACTGCACGCTGAGTGTAGCGGATTCGGGTTGCCACATCAGGCTGACGCGGTAACTGTTTGCGAATCGCTTCCTGTTTCAGCAATTCACGACTGATCAATTCCTGTACCAGCTTATCTTCCGGTATATCTATCTTGGCATTTGGGTTGCCACGAGCAATCTCGGCCTTCACATACTCCAAGGCCTTACGGCTGATGGGCTGGCCATTGACAATGGCAACTGTATCCTTGTCGGAAACGGGTGCCAATGCCAACCCTTCTGACGTTTTGTTACTGCCCGCATTGCATCCTGCCAGGACGGCAAACGAAAGCGCGGTTAAGACCATAGTTCTCTTCATATATTTCATCCTTTGGTTGGATATTCATCGGAAGTGTAAGCCTGGATACTCAAGGCATGGATCTCGCTATGCATCAGATCCCCCAGAGCCTGATAAACCAGTTGATGACGCTGGACGGGATTTTTACCGGCAAAAGCATCGGAAACGATTGTCAGAAAAAAATGTCCAGCTCCACCAGCCTGGGCATGACCTGCATGGGCGGCACTGGCATCAATCAATTCGATATGAACCGGCCTGAAGGTTTCCTGAAGCCGGTTTTTGATCATTTCTACTCGTTCGCTCATTTAGGGAATACCTGCAAAAAAGGTTTGACGATGACTCGGGAATAGACGCCTGCTTTTTTATAAGGATCTTCATCAGCCCAACGTTGGGCCTCCTGCAAATCCGCAAACTCGGCGACAATCAGACTGCCGCTGAAACCTGCTTCCCCCGGATCAGGGGCGTCGATAGCGGGATGTGGGCCGGCTAAAACCAGTCTTCCCTCATCCTGCAACTTTTCGAGTCTTCGTAAATGAGCGGGTCGGATTTTCCGGCGCAGAGGCAAACTCGCCTCGGTATCCTCGGCGAGGATCACATAAAGCACAGATTATTCCTTGGTAGATTCTGGTTCTGGTAGATAACGCGATAGAAAGATAGCCTGAAGAATCACAAAAGCAAAGGTCAAACCCAACATCCCAAACAATTTGAAGTTTACCCAGGTATCGGTATCGAACATGTAGATAACAAAAAGGTTCACTCCACCGAGAAACAGGAAAAACAAGGCCCAGCTCATATTCAGCCGATACCAGACATGATGGGGCAATTCTATGTTGTTGGCCATCATGCGTTGAATGAAAGGCCTTTCACCGATGAACTGGCTGGCCAGAAAAGCAACACCAAAAAGCCAGTTGATGACCGTTGGTTTCCATTTGATGAATTGCTCGTCATGCAGATAGAGCGTTGCACCACCAAATACCACGATCAACCCCAGAGTGATCAGATGCATGGGTTCAACTCTGCGATGTCTCAACCATACCCAACCCACTTGGAGGAATGTGGCCGCGATTGCCACCATGGTAGCGACATAAATCCCTTCCAATTTGTAGGCCACAAAGAAAAGGATTATGGGAAAGAAATCGAAGAACATCTTCATGGGGAAATCGCTCTTGAGCTATACATAAACATCCACACCATACCACAAAGTCGCGGCCTCTTCCGCCCCGAGTCGATGACTTGAATAGGCATGCAAAGCTTTGCGAACCCGCAAATCCTGTGGAACATCCTCAAGAATGCGGTCAGCATCGGAATAGCGGCCCCACTGATCGAACGCGGTTCTTTCCCTCATCGAAGGACGTACGGCTTCGACCTTGTGGACGGCCTCAAGTTTCTTACCCCTACCTAGTTGAAACGAAGGTAGTGGAAGCGAATGAATACGCATATTCAGTTAGGCTAGCCCATATTCTATATTCGTCTATGCTATCCTGTAGAATCCTGC
>JALVSV010000383.1:0-1055 GCA_027024125.1 Methylothermaceae bacterium
CGGGTTGGATCTGAAATCTCTGGATGCGCTGGCTTTTGGCAGGGGGCCTGGGGCATTCACCGGTGTCAGGATTGCGGCTGGTGTGGTGCAGGGGCTGGCTTTTGGCGCTGAACTTCCGGTGGTACCAGTTTCCACCCTGGCCGCCCTGGCGCTGGAAGCGTTTGATGAACATGACGGGCAATATGCGCTGGTGGCACTGGATGCACGGATGGGCGAAGTTTATTGGGCCGTTTATCGCAGAGGGATGGCCATGACCGACAGGCCGGAAAGTGATCTGGTGCTTTTGCAGGGCATTGAACAAGTGGCCGAGCCGGAAAAGGTGATCTTTTCCCAGGCCGATGAGGGTGGCTCAATTGGGGTGGGGCCGGGTTGGAAAGCCTATGAGGCTGTTTTCCGCCAACGGTTTGGCGAAGCCGTGAGGGAAGTTCTTCCCAACCGGCTGCCCCGGGCCGGGCAGGTCGCAAGATTGGCTGCATGGCAGCTCGATCACGGTGGTGCGGTGGTGCCAGAACAGGCGATCCCGGTTTATTTGCGTAATCAGGTGGCCAGGGCGCAGTCTGGCTGAAGGGAAGAATCCCCCGGGAGACCCTGTGAATCCTTAATGGTGCATGGAACACCCATCCACGACCAGTACGCTCCTGAGTCGATTCCCAGAAGTCAGTGCAAGGACGGAACAATTTCCCTCTTGGTATAAATAAGGAAGACTGGATGACCGAAGATCACAAGGCCGATGAGCTGGAAAAACCCTCCTTGAGGGGTGATATTTACGGGGGGATCACAGCTGCGATTGTCGCCCTTCCCCTCGCCCTGGCCTTCGGGGTGGCGGCTTTTTCCATATTGGGCCCTGACTATGCCTCGCGCGGTGCTCTGGCTGGCCTCTTGGGGGCTATCTATACCGGTTTCTGCGCTTCCCTGTTCGGCGGTACGCCTGCCCAGGTGACTGGCCCCACAGGGCCCATGACAGTGGTGGCAGCGGCGTTTGTCGCCGACATCATCGCCATTCATGGCATGAACGTACCCTTGATCATGCTGTTCCTTGGGCTGGCGATCTTTAT
>JALVSV010000383.1:1065-3656 GCA_027024125.1 Methylothermaceae bacterium
CAGGTGGTCTACGGATTGATCGGTGGTGGCCGGTTGATCAAGTTCATGCCTTATCCCGTGGTGGCAGGTTTCATGAATGGAATTGCCATCATCATTTTTATCAGTCAGATCAAACCTTTCCTGGGGATTGTCGGTGATTGGTCCGATTTCGAGCTGTCGCGGGCCTGGGTCACCATGGCGGTTGGCGGTATCAGTATTGCGACCATGATGATCTGCGTCCGCTGGTTTCCCAAGGTGCCGGCAGCCCTGGCGGCGCTGGTGACCGGCATCTTGGTGTATCTGCTTCTGGCTGTGCTTGGAGTTGCACCTTTCACAGTGGATCAGAACCCTCTGGTGATCGGCCATATGCCGCGGCTGTTTTCGAGTCTGGACAAATTTCACGAGCTTTTGCCCCTGTTTCATATCGACGTGCTGGAGCACATAGAGTTAGTGGATCTGAGGCTGGCGGTCGAAGGAGGCGTGGCGCTGTCCATTCTTGGTTCGATCGATTCCCTGCTGACTTCCCTGATCGCTGACCAGCTGACCCACAAGCGTCACAATTCCGACCGTGAATTGATCGGACAGGGGATCGGCAACATGGTCAGTGGGCTTGGAGGTGGCCTTCCCGGGGCAGGGGCGACGGTACGGACGGTGGTCAATGTCCGTGCCGGGGGAAGGACTCGTCGATCGGGGATGCTGCATGCCCTGATCATTTTGTCGGTAGTGGCGATTTTCAGTGATCTGGCAGCCTGGATTCCGCTCTCAGCCTTGTCTGGGATTCTGTTTGTCACTGCCGTGACCATGGTGGATTATTATTCTCTCAAATTGATCAAACGCCGCCATGCGCGCAGTGAGTTTTTCGTCATTGCGCTGGTGACACTGATCACCGTCACCGTGGATCTGATGATAGCAGTGGGTATTGGGGTGGTGGTCGCCACTTTCCTGTTCATCATGCAACAGGTGAAGCAGCAGGTGATCCAGCGCAAGCTCCGGGGCAACGAGGTGTACTCGCGCCGTCGCCGGACCCGGCGGGAAATCGAAATCCTGCAGCAACAACAGCAGAGCACTCTGTTGTACGAATTGCGCGGGCCATTGTTCTTCGGCACCACCGATGCACTGGTGAGCGAGGTTGAAGATGATATGGAAACCGCACAACGTTTCATTTTCGATTTTGCCCATGTGCGTGACATCGATCTCAGCGGAGTCAAGGTTCTGTATCTGATTGTGGAGCGTCTGCAGGATCGTGACTGCGGGGTCTATTTCAGCGGCCTGGCTAATCAGGGAGAGGATTTTTCCATCTATCGGGTTCTCGAGGAGTTGGATGTCATCGATCTGGTGGGCCGACAACGGGTTTTCCCAGCCTTTTATGAGGCTCTGGAAGTCATCGAGGACACTATCCTCCAACATTTCCTTCCCAATTACGAAGGCCGGGAGCATCCTCTGACCCTGAGGGATTTCACCACCTTTGTCGATCTGAGCGATCAGGAGATCGGGCAGCTGGAATCCCATCTGGGAGAGCGTTGTTTCCGCAGGGGGGAGGTGCTGTTCCAACAAGGCCGGCCCATCGACCATCTGCTTTTCATCCGCCGCGGCAAACTGGCCTTGTGGCAGGAAAGAAATGGTACCATGATCTGTCTGACCACATTGTCTGCGGGATCGGTTGCTGGCTGGAGGGCCCTGCTGGAGCCAGAGCATCAATATCTCGACCTGCTCGTCCGTGCCGAAAGTGATGGAATGGCTTATACCATTTCCCATAAGGAACTGGAATCCCTGGCATCGTTACGGCCTACGATGTACATCCATCTCCAGCAGGAGGTGTTGCGTTATATCTCGGATCGAATCCAGATTCTGATTACCCAGCTGGCATTGCTCGAAGAACGATAAACCCGGACTATGGCCAGTGCAGGAATTTTTTCGATATTGACGGTCTTGAAGTATGATCCGATGTCAGTATTTTTTACACTCAATGCTTGGTTTTTTGTTGAGCCCGCTTGATCTGGCCCGTGGTATGAAAATTGCTTGTCTAAATACGACAGAGTTGCAACAGGGCATCTGTGGTGTGGTCGAGAATCGGTTTGCTTCTGAGCCTGCTTTTCGTCGTTTCCGTGACGGCGTTGGCCGAAGTTGGCCTGTCACCCAGGGATCTTCGTGACAGTGCGTTGAAAGTGATTCGTGGCCAGGATGGCATTCGTGACTATGCCAAGGCTTACCGTCTGTTCTGTATGGCGGCAGCGCTCGCCGATAGTGTGGCTATGCATCGGCTCGCCTGGATGTATGCCAAAGGCCTGGGTGTTCCGCGTAGTCGATATGTCGCCATGGGGTGGCTACGATTGTCGGCTGCTCGTGGTAACCCTTATGCCCTGAAAGCGGTCGAGAAGTATCACTCCGTTCCTGCTTTGGCAGACAGAAGATGTCCACTCATCCGAAACCCCAGGAAGATGAACCGGCAGCATATTTGGACCTGGGCCAAACTGCTTGGCATTGATCTTGGGGTGGACCCAAAATTGGTGATGGCTGTCATCAAGACCGAGTCCAATTACAATCCGACGGCAGTCTCTCCTGCACGGGCCTATGGTCTGATGCAGTTGATGCCGGGCACTGCCAGGCGTTTT
>JALVSV010000384.1 GCA_027024125.1 Methylothermaceae bacterium
TTTTGGCATTGGGATGCCCCTTTTTGAAGGCCTCCTGCACCGTGACGGGGAGCTTATTGAAGGGAATCTCCTTGGCAAGGACGGCGCTGCCAGCAAGTAACAGAACGCTGCCCAGAACAATGGTTTTCATGATCGGCCCTCGTTGTTGTGGACGGAGTCTGTGGAATTATATCTCCATTGGATCATCAGGGGTATTGACTTCCACTGGCCAACTGACGATATGTCGTAGATCGAATCTTTGCCGCAACACGGAAATGACTTCCAGCACATGCTGTTCCTCGGCGAAAAATTCGATGATCAGGGGAAGTCTCATAGAAAGGGAGAGTAAAGAAGTGGTGTGAAGTTGACCCGAATCACCATATCCTGCAATCGCCCGGATCAGCATGACGTTGTTCACTTTCTGCTCTTCATGGAGAAACTCGAGGACCTTGTCGATGGGGGCCTCCCCTTCCAGGGTATATATCCTGGCCAGTCGGTAATGTTTCATAGCCACCTCCAGACGGCAGAACCCAGCCAGGCCCCGAAGGCACAGACCAGGGTGTTGAAAGAAAACAGCAGCAGAGGTATGGACCAGCCATGGCTGGTGTCGGAACAGCCTTCAAGCCAGTGGAGAATCAAATAGAGACCGGACACCAGGGAGAAGAGTCCCAGCCCGAAAATGAATACCGCCGCGCGCCAATCAAGGCTCATTTTCAGGTGCATCGAAACGAGTTCGAACAGGAAGCCGAACAAAAAGGCACCCAGTAGGTTGAGGATTACCTGACCATAGGGTAATGCATGCCCGGGCTGCAAGGAAAGAGGCAAGAGCATTAAGATTCGGCCCAGGACGACGCCCAGGGTGACCGCAGCAAGGCACAATAAGACGCTTATCAGTATGTTGGTCAGAGCGCGAACGAATTGCCCCTGTTCCATGAGTGACAGTGTTTCCAGAGAGAAAGTCGAAAAAGTCGTGAAAGCGCCGAGGAACCCAACCAACAGGGCAGGGCGATAGGCAGCGGCGAGTTTGCCCACGGGTTCTGCAAGCAATCCTTCACTGAGCAGGCCGATCAGGAAGGATCCGATGATATTGACGGCCAGGGTGCCATAGGGAAAGTCCCGGCCCAGCCATTGATAGACGCCACTGGAGACGAGAAAGCGCAGCAAGGCGCCGACGGCCCCCCCAAACATGATGGCGACCGCCTGGATTCCGGTCATGGTACCAGCGAAAGGAGGATTCCGGCAGCCACCGCAGAGCCGATCACCCCCGCGACATTGGGGCCCATGGCGTGCATCAACAGGAAATTGTGCGGATTGCTGTCGAGACCCACCTTGTTGGCGACCCGGGCCGCCATGGGGACTGCCGAAACCCCGGCAGCGCCTATCAGCGGATTGATGGGGGTTTTGCCGAAACGATGCATCAGTTTTGCCATCAATACTCCAGATGCCGTGCCCATGGCAAAGGCAATGGCGCCCAGAATCAGGATGCCCAGGGTTTCCAGACGCAGGAAGCTGTCGGCGTTGAGTTTGGATCCCACCGAAAGCCCAAGGAAGATGGTGACGATGTTGATCAATTCGTTCTGGGTGGTTCTGGCCAGGCGTTCCACCACACCGCATTCACGCATCAGGTTCCCCAAGGCGAACATTCCGATCAGAGGAGCGGCGGAAGGGAGGAGTAATGCGGTCAACAGGATCAGCATCAGTGGAAAAGTGATTTTTTCCCTTTTCGATACCGTGCGCAGTTGCAGCATTTCCACCTTGCGTTCCTTTGCAGTGGTCAAAAGACGCATGATAGGAGGTTGTATCAACGGGACCAATGCCATGTATGAATAAGAGGCGACGGCAATGGCGCCTAGTAAATCCGGTGAGAGGCGGGAAGCGACATAGATGGAGGTTGGTCCGTCGGCGCCGCCGATGATAGCGATGGCGGCGGCATCTTTCAGGCTGAACTCCAGACCCGGCACGTAGTTGAGGGCGATGGCGCCAAGCAGAGTGCCGAAGATACCGAACTGGGCTGCGGCACCGAGGAAGAGGGTCCTGGGATTGGCCAGCATAGGTCCGAAGTCCGTCAGAGCACCCACTCCCATGAAGATGAGCAGCGGAAAGATGCCTGTCTTGATGCCGTAATACAGATAATGGAGGATGCCTCCTTCATCGGAAATACCGGCAACCGGGATGTTGCTCAGGACCGCGCCGAAACCGATGGGAATGAGCAGCAGTGGTTCGAAACCCTTGCGGATGGCCAGATATAAAAGCAACAATCCGACGCCGATCATCAATGCCTGACCGGCAGAGAAGTTGGCCAGGCCCGTACTTTGCCAGAGCAGAGAAAGATTCTCCATGCCTTTGTTATCCTTGTGATTATGCTAATATGATAAGTACGTCGTCGACGGCCACGGCGTCTCCTTCCTTGACCAGGACGGACTGGACCGTGCCAGGATTCTTGGCCCGGACCTCGGTTTCCATTTTCATCGCTTCCAAAAGTATGACCACGTCTCCCTCTTTTACCAGATCTCCCGGGCTGACATTCACTTTGATGATGGTGCCTGCCATGGGGGCGATGATTGAAGTGGTCGTATCGGCCGAGGCGATCGCAGCGGGAGGCTGGCCGGTCTGGGGAACAATTTGGGTGACTGCCCCTCCCGGAGCGACTTCCACGTGATAGACCTTTTGGTTGACAACGACGGTATAGCTTGAAGCTTCCTGGTTGGCAGTGGCTGCAGCGGCGGTTTTTTCCTGTATTGCCTGTTGTTGTGGGAGAGGTTCGAAAGCAGCCGGGTTGCCGCGCTCCAACAAGAACTTCCATCCCACCTGCGGGAACAGGGCATAGATCAGGACATCCTCGATTTCGATCTCGCTCAGCTGGACCTGATGGTCAGTTGCCAGCTTTTTGACTTCCCTGGTCAGTTTTTCCATTTCCGGTTCCAGGAGGTCGGCGGGACGGCAAGTGATCGGTTGCTCTCCCTGTAGGACCCGCTGCTGAAGTTCTTTGTTGACCTGTGCCGGTGTGGCGCCATATTCCCCCCGCAACAGGGCCTGGACCTCTTTGGTGATGGTCTTGTAACGTTCCCCGGACAACACATTGATCACCGCTTGGGTGCCGACAATCTGGGAAGAAGGGGTGACCAGGGGGATAAATCCAAGGTCTTCCCGTACTCGGGGAATCTCCTTGAGGACGTCGTCGATCTTGTCGGCTGCATTCTGTTCCTTGAGCTGATTTTCCATGTTGGTGAGCATACCGCCAGGTACCTGGGCCACTAGGATTCGGCTGTCGACCCCTTTGAGGGCGCCTTCGAAGTTTGCGTATTTTTTGCGCACATCACGGAAATACAGACCGATTTCTTCCACCAGTTCCAGATCGAGGCCGGTGTCGCGTTCGTGGCCCTGGAGGATGGCGATCAGGGTTTCTGTGGGGCTGTGACTGTAGGTCATGCTCATTGAAGAGACAGCCGTATCGACATTGTCGATTCCCGCTTCGGCGGCAGCATACAGGGTGGCGACACTCAGGCCGGTGGTGGCATGGCTGTGGAGTTGCACTGGAATGTCCAGGGCCTCCTTGAGGCGGGTGACCAGTTCCGTCGCCACATGAGGGGTCAGCAGTCCGGCCATATCTTTAATGCAGACCGAATGGGCGCCAAGATCCTCAATACGTTTGCCAAGGTCCACCCAGGTATCGATCGTATGTACCGGGCTGGTGGTGTAAGAAAGGGTGCCTTGGGCATGCTTGCCGGAGGCGATGACCGCTTTGACCGCATGGTCTATGTTGCGAAGATCGTTGAGGGCATCGAAGATTCTAAAGACATCGATTCCATCTTCCGCAGCCCGCTCCACGAAAGCATCGACCACGTCATCCGCGTAATGACGGTATCCGAGAAGATTCTGGCCCCGAAGCAGCATTTGTAAAGGGGTATTGGGCAGAGCCTGTTTGAATGCCCTGAGCCTTTCCCAGGGATCTTCCCCAAGATAGCGGATACAGGCATCGAAGGTGGCGCCTCCCCAGACTTCGAGGGACCAGAAACCAACCTGATCCAGCTTTGCACAGATGGGCAACATATCTTCCAGGCGTAGTCGGGTGGCCAGGAGGGACTGATGGGCGTCGCGTAAAACGACCTCGGTGATCCCTAGGGGCTTGGTCATGGTGGGAATTCTCCTGAAAATTGTGTGAAGGAATGTTCAGTCTGGACGATCCTTGCGATAACGGTGGATAGCAGCGCCAATGGCGGCGATCAGTTCCCCATCATCTTCATCCTGTTTAACGGATTTGGGTCTTGGTCCTGCCAGAGAGTCGGTTGCCTCGGGGAGAAAGCGGGAGATGGTCCAGGACATGAATGTCACCGCAACGACCAGCATGGCCAGGAATACAAAAACGATTCCCATGCCGATGAACATCAGTTCAATACCGGTGTTAAACATATCGCCCATTTGTTAACCCTTTAATCTAACTATGTTTTTCTTGGATGACAATGCACAAACTGCATAAATTTAGCACTTTGAGGGGAAAAAATATATAGGAGGATCCATCTGCATGTTCCTATAGTGGAATCTGACATGTTCTTCCCTCCAAGGATGGCAAGGACAATTCTTCAGAGGTCATGATGATCGAAATCGACATTTGTCTTGTTGAACTATCCATTTGTTGCCCCAAATATCTAGAAGAATCATCAATTCGAAGGAGGGATTAATAATGAGTAAATCCCCTGAAGATTCTCCGCAAGGAGACGGGTTTTCAGATATCCTGAGAAATATCTGGCAACAGCTGAAAGGATGGCAAGGCATGCAGAAGAAACCGGACATAGAAATCAACAAACCTGGCAAGTTACCTTTCTGGCAGGACCCACGTTACAACTGGATCGCTTATTTTCTGTTGGCGATGTTGCTGCTTTCCCTGTGGCAGAACTATAACCAGGTTCGCCAGCTGGAAATTCCTTACAATCAGTTTTTGGAATACGTCGAACAGGGCAAGGTGGAAAAAGTGGTGATCGAGGAAAAGAAGATCACCGGCTTCCTCAAGCCCGAAGCACCAGAAGAGAAACCACAACCTTTCATCACCATTCCTCTTTGGGATGACAAGCTGGCCGAAAAGCTCAAACAGCACGGTGTGGAGTTCATCGTAAGGCCCCAGACCACCAACTGGTTTGCTTATTTCTTCTTCAGTTGGGTATTGCCGCTGGCGCTGCTGTTCTGGTTCTGGAGCTGGATGGCCAGGCGCATGACAGGTGGGCGCAGTATTCTGAGCCTGGGCAAACGGGCCAAGATCTATGCCGAGTCCGATACTAAGGTTCATTTCGAGGATGTCGCAGGCTGCGAAGAGGCCAAGCAGGAACTGATGGAAGTCGTCGAATTTCTCAAGGACCCCAAAAAGATCCAGAGTCTTGGGGGGCGCCCTCCCAAAGGCGTGTTGTTGTTGGGACCGCCGGGTACCGGTAAGACGCTTCTGGCACGTGCAGTGGCAGGGGAAGCGGGCGTGCCTTTCTTCAGCATCACCGGTTCAGAGTTCATCGAAATGTTTGTCGGTGTGGGCGCGGCCAGGGTGCGTGACCTTTTCGAACAGGCCCGGCAAAAGGCGCCTTGCATCATTTTCATTGACGAGATCGATGCCATCGGGCGCACCCGTGGTGCTTCACCCATCAGTCACGAGGAGCGCGAACAGACCCTCAATCAACTCCTGGCGGAAATGGACGGGTTCGATCCGGCATCGGGAGTTGTGGTGATGGCAGCCACCAACCGGCCTGAAATCCTGGACAAGGCATTGATGCGCCCTGGGCGTTTCGATCGTCAGATCGTGGTTGACAAGCCCGATCTGGCCGGCCGTGAAGCCATTCTCAAAATCCACACCCGCAACAAGAAGCTATGTCCCGATGTGGATTTGCATGTGGTGGCGCTGCGTACGCCGGGTTTCGTGGGCGCCGAGTTGGAAAACGTCTGCAACGAGGCGGCGATCATCGCCGTACGACGCCGGCACGATTGTATCTCCATGGAGGATTTCGAGGCGGCCATCGATCGTGTCGTCGCTGGGTTGGAACACAAGACCCGCGCACTTAGTCCGCATGAAAAGGAACGTGTGGCCTACCACGAATCCGGCCATACCATCGTGGCCGAGATCGTACCCACGGGGGAACCGGTACACAAGGTTTCGATCATTCCGCGAGGAGTCGGTGCATTGGGATATACCTTGCAACTACCGGTGGAGGAGAAGTTCCTGGCCACAGAAGAAGAACTCAAAGATCAGCTGGCCATCCTGCTGGGTGGACGCTCAGCCGAAGAGATCGTTTATGGAGATGTCTCCACCGGAGCCCAGAACGATCTGGAGAAAGCCACCGAGATCGCCCGCAATATGGTCTGTTATCTGGGAATGAGTTCCAAACTTGGGCCTGGAACCTGGGGGCAGCGGCAGCAACTGGCCTATCTGGAAGGAAGCGTGCAGGAGTTCAAGAACTACAGTGAGGAGACTGCCCGCCTCATCGACATGGAAGTCCGGGAATTGCTGGATGAGGCCCACCGCAGGGCCAGGGAGATCCTGGAAACCAGGCGGGAAACGCTGGACCGCTTGGCGAAACTGTTGGAAGAAAAAGAGGTACTCAGTGGCGATGAAGTCAAGGCGTTGATCCAAGAGCGGGAGCAAACAGGTTGATTGCAGATGTAAAGCATGCATCAGCGTGGTAGCACCTGAGGTTCTTACCACAAGGAAAAAAATCCGGTTTCACGTGCCCCGAAAGGTTTGTGGAACCGGATATCCAGTAAGGAGGAGCTCAGCAACTGAAGGTCATCCGGCAGTCACGAAAGCGGTGCAAACTACTATTGCAGTTCGATAGAATCCATCAGTGGATTAGGTTCGTGCTCTCTCCTCTTCCCAGGCATGTTGAAAGCGGAGAGAGGCTAGAAGCTGGCCTTTAGCATAATCCACTCTTGTTAAACGCAGGCTGAACCAGAAAAATGATTATTTGGAGAAGTATCTGAACAACCGAGTCTTTTGCTTGATACGAGGTAGGCGAATGAACTTTTCAGTCAGAAACCACCGTCTTCATCTGGACGATCAACCCGTGCCATACCGGGCCAGTCCCAATCGCACACCGGGGTTCGTACTCAAACCCGAGGGTATCGTGGTTCACGATACCGCCGGTCGGCTCAATGGGGATTCGTCCGTTCGATGGCTATGCAATCCGGAAGCCAGGGCATCTGCACACTTGGTGGTGTACCGGGACGGTAAGGTGGTGCAACTGGTCCCATTCAACGCCAAGGCCTGGCATGCAGGGAAATCGAGTCTGCAGGGTCGTCCCGGGGTCAACAATTTTTCCATTGGTATCGAAATCGTCAATCCAGGCAAGCTCAAGCCTCAGGGAAATGGACGTTACCGTGCCTGGTTTGGCAAGGTCTATAGCCAGGACAATTATCCCATCGTCGAGATGACCACCCCGGAGCATGGCACTGGCGGATGGATGGATTACACCGAGGAACAATTGACCACCGTGGAGGCAATCTGTGTCTGCTTGTTCGCCAAATATTCCCTGAGTTGGTTATGGCCCCATTGGAAAGTAAAACCAACGAAGGAAGACACCAATCCCTTGTTTCCACTGCGTCATCTTCAGGCCAAGGTCATGGGAAGGGAAGGGGAAGGGGGCAGTGAAGGGGTGATGCTGGCCAACACCAACCAGCGCCGCTGGCCCTCCTACCAGGACAATATCATTCAGGTGATCCCGAAGGGGACGGTGGTCGAGGTTCTGCGTTCAGGATGGTACGTCAATGGTGACGAACATGCCCAGTGGTTCCTGGTGTCCCATGACGGTCATGAGGGCTGGGTGCATGGTACGCTGATCGAAGTCACCTGATCCCCATCGGATTATGTCTCGATCGTTTCCTTCTTGCGATTCAACAGGTAATACACCACTGGAATCACCAGCAGGGTAAAGGAGGTGGAGGCGAAGATGCCGAAGATGAAGCTCCAGGCCAGCCCCGAGAAGATCGGGTCGAGAGTGATGACGAAGGAGCCGAACATCGCCGCCCCTGCGGTGAGGAAGATCGGCCGCAACCGTACCGCCCCGGCTTCGATCAAAGCGTCGGTCAGGGCCATGCCTTGGGCCTGCAGGCGTTGAATGAAGTCGATGAGGATGATGGAGTTGCGTACCACGATGCCAGCCAGGGCGATCATGCCGATCATGGCGGTAGCGGTGAAGAAGATGGGATTGGGATAGGAACCGATGGAGCCCGCGAACAGGTTGAGCAGCCAGAAACCAGGCATGATCCCGATGATGGTCAGAGGTATGGCGATCATGATGACCACCGGCATTCCAAGAGAATCGGTCTGCATTACCAGCAGCACGTAGATCATCACCAAGGCGGCGGCGAAGGCCAGACCCAGATCGCGGAACACGTCTACGGTAATTTTCCATTCTCCTTCGCCGCGCAGAGTGAAATCGTAGCCTGGAGGCAGCGGAGACGCCTCGAACATCCGGGTGAGGTCGATCACCGCTTCCACTGGAGCGTGACCGGCCATCTCCGCAATCACATAGCCGACCGGTTTAAGGTTTTTGTGATAGCGCGTCACCGGAACGTTCTCTTCTTCGAAATATCCCAGTTCATTCAAGGGAATCAGTTTGCCGTCGGCACTGCGGAGCCGCAGGGTCGTGAGCATTTCCGGATGGGAGCGTAAAGGACGCTCGAGTCTGATCACCACTGGGGCGGGCTGACGTTCGTAGGAGGTATGGAGAAGCCCCACTTTGTTGCCACCCAGGGCTGCAGCAAGCGATTCCGCAACCTGGCGGACACCGATGCCGTGCAAGGCTGCCTTGGCCTGGTCCAGATGGAAATGTAGCTGGGTCTGGGGTTCGTCCACGAAATCGTCCACGTCCACCAGGATGTCGAGTTTTTCGAATCCCTGCCGCACCTTCAGGGTGTTGGCCACCAGATCGTCATAAGCTGCGCCTGGCGGGCCATAGACCTCTGCCACCACGGTGGAGAGCACCGGGGGGCCCGGGGGAATCTCGACGATTTTGATACTGACCCCGTGTTTCTCAGCGATTTTCTCGATGTCGGGACGAATGCGCAGGGCGATTTCATGAGACTGTTGCTTGCGGGCATGCTTGTGAACCAGATTGATGCGTATGTCACCCTGGTTCGCGCCGTGACGCAGGTAGTAATGACGTACCAGACCATTGAAGTCCATGGGAGATCCCAGTCCGACATAGGTCTCGAAATCGGTCACCTCGTTGACGGTGGTCAGATAGTCCTCCAGTTCCCTGGCAACCGCATCGGTCTGTTCAAGGCTGCTGCCCCGGGGCATGTCGATCACCAGTTGCATTTCATTCTTGTTGTCGAAGGGAAGGAGTTTCAAAGGGATGGCGAAGACCACCAGCAGACAGGCAGCCAAAAACAGCAGGGCAACGAATCCAAGAAACAACCTTGCCTGGCCAGGGCCGTGAATCAGAGGGCCGAGGATTTTTTGATACCAGCGGTAGACAGAACTTTGGTGGATATCGTAGGGTGCCTCGCCCGGCTTGCCGTATTCGGCCTTGAGCAGGTGATAACTGGCCCAGGGGGTGACGGTGAAGGCCACCAGCAACGACATCAGCATCGCGACCGGAACGTTGAAGGCCATTGGCGCCATGTAGGGTCCCATCATGCCGGTGATATAGAACATCGGCAGGAAAGAGACAATCACCGTGAAAGTGGCATAGATGGTCGGTGGCCGTACCTCGTCCACGGCGGTCAGGGCTGCATCCAAGGGCGGTTGTTTCCGCAGTTTGAAGTGGCGGTAGATGTTTTCCACGTCGACGATGGGGTCGTCCACCAGCAGCCCCAGGGAAAGGATCAGGGCGAACAGGGTGACGCGGTTGATGGTATAGCCGAACACCAGGTCACAGAACAGGGTCACGCCCAAAGTCATGGGAACGGCGATGGCGACGATGAAGGCTTCCCGGACCCCCAGGGCCAGGGCCAGGAGAACGATGACGGTGGCGATGGCGACGAACAGGTGTTCGACCAGCTCGTTGACTTTGTCGTTGGCGGTCTCACCGTAATCGCGGGTGACGGTGACAGTCACTTGGGAGGGAATGACTTCGCCGTGCAATGATTCCATCTTGGCGATGACATTGCGAGCGACCGTGACCGCATTGGCACCGCGGCGCTTGGGTACGGCGATGGTCACTGCAGGATGATCGTCCCCGGGGTCTGCCATGGGGCCTGCGATGTGTTTGCTGTGATCGGCCTGGGGACCGAAACCAATGCGGGTGTAGGTATCCACTTCGGCCGGTCCATCCTCGAGCCTCGCCACCTCTCGCAAATACACCGGCCTGCCGTTGTGCTGGGCGATGACGGTATCCCCTGCCTGCCCGGGTGAATGCCAGAATGGACCTGCCTCGAGCCGGATTCTCCTGTTGTCGTGATCGAATTCTCCGGCCTGGAGGTTGAAATTGGCCTGGCTCAAAGCCCGCATCATTTCCAATAGGCTGACCTGGTAGGCGGCCAGCTTGGCAGGATCGGGATAGATTCGCAGGGTGCGTCTTTCCCCACCCGAAATCCAGATTTTTCCGGTGTCCTCGACCTGGCCGATTTTGTCCACCAGTTCTTCGGCAATACGTCTCAGCTCGTAACTGCCGTAGGCGGGATCGGGGGAAGAGAGGGTCAGTAGAACGATGGGGACGTCGTCTATCTCCACTGGTTTGACGATCCAGGAAGTCACGAAGGGAGGAATCATGTCCTGATTGGACATCAGCTTGCTCCAGGTCTTGAGCAGGCTGTCCTCGCGATCCTCACCGACATAGTAGCGTACCGTGGCGATGGCCTTTCCTGGCATCGACATGGAATAGACGTAT
>JALVSV010000385.1 GCA_027024125.1 Methylothermaceae bacterium
CACGATAGTCGATACAATGGTCCAGATTGATGAAATGGCCATGCAGATTGCCGATGCGACCGAACAGCAGTCCTGTGTTGCGGAGGGTATCAGACGAAGTATCGAAAACATCTATCAGGAAACCTCACAAACGCTGAAAGGAACGGACTGTATTTCAGAAAGCAGCCGCAAACTTGCTTCTTTGTCAACGGAAATCCAGGAGAATATCCATCATTTCAGCACGGCGTAGGCTTAAAGCCTATCGTCTGCGGAAACGGCCGGATCAGACCTCCTCTTCCATCAGGATGAACCCACAGGGACATTCATGGGCGCAAAGACCGCAGCCCTTGCAATACTTGTAATCGAATACGTAGTGGTCACCCCCCTTGGCCTCTTCGGTTAACTTGAGGACCGCGGGTTCAGGGCACAGGGTCCAGCAATTGTCGCAGGCAAAACAGTTACCACAGGAAAAACAGCGGGCTGCTTCATCTGTCACCTGCCCCCCGGACAAAGAGCCTTCGATCTCTTCAAAGCCCTTGCGTTTCTCCACCGGAAGAATCGGTGGTCTGGCGCGGTGCGCATGCTCAAAGTAGTTGACATTAAGCTGCTCGTAGCCGATGACCGGCGCTCTTTCCTCATCCAGGTTCCTGCCTTTGAGATAGGCATCCATGGCCAGTGCCGCCCGCCTGCCATCACCGATGGCAATCGAGACCATTCCTGCCCCCCGGCGGGCATCACCACCGGCAAACACCCCTTCGATCCCGGCAACCCTGCCCCAGGAATCCACATTCAGATAAGCTTCGTGACCCAACAGGGTTTCGAGGCCTTCCGGATCCACCTGTTCGCCGATGGCGGGAATCACCTGTTCCACATGCAGCAGGGTTTCCGTTCCCTCGAATGGAACGCGTTCGACCCGGCCATCGGGACGCTTCAGTTTCTTCATGTGCACGATCTCAATCCCCACCACCTTTTCTCCACGCAGGACCAGGCGCCTGACTCCCCGATGCTCATGGAAGATGACCCCTTCCTCCTCCGCCTGATGAATCTCTCTGGGGATGGCTGGCATCCAATCCTCTTCGGGTACTTCTGGGCGGGGAATGGCCCGGTGGGTGATGAGGTGGACCTCCGGCACGCCCACCCGCCTCAGCACCCGGGCAATGTCCACAGAGGTGTTTCCACCCCCGATAACAGCTACACTCTTGACCTTGGGAAGCGTGCCCACATTGACCCATTCCCTGAGCAGATCGAGTCCCATGTGGAGGTCTTCAGGCACAGCCCCTTCCACACTCCAGTCGTGCGCCTTCATCGCTCCTGGACCGAGGAACACCGCCGGGTAATTCCCCTTGAGGTCATCGAGATGCATATCTCTTCCCAGTCGGGTTTCGGGCTCGAAAGCAATCCCAATCGTCAACAGCCGGTTGATTTCAGCATCCAGGACTTCCCTGGGAAGCCGGTAGGGAGGCAAGGCGGAACGCAGGGTTCCTCCAGCTTCGGGCATGGCCTCAAAGACTGTCACTTGGTAACCCAAACGGATCAGATGATAGGCACAGGACAAACCGGCAGGGCCTGCCCCCACCACCGCCAGTTTGGGCGCCGACCCGGGAGGAGAAGACACCGGATAGTCCCACCCAAGACGAATCGCCTCATCCCCCAGATAGCGCTCCACCGCGTGGATTGCAATCGAATCATCGAACCGGCCGCGATTGCAGGCCTGTTCGCACGGATGATGGCAGACTCGTCCCGTGATGGCTGGCAAGGGATTGGCACTGACCAGACTCTTCCAGGCCTTCTCAGGTTCACCTTCGTCCAGGAGAGCCAGCCAGGCCTGGGCATCCTCACCCGCAGGGCAGGCACCGTGACAGGGTGCGGCACGGTGCAAATGAACCGGGCGCTCCACACGCCAAGTGCCGGTTTTGTACGCCAGGGATGAAGCCGGATAGGCGATGGCTCCACGTGTCAATTTGGTCATGTATCTCCCCCCTCAGGCCCAACGAAGGCCGCCGCGTTTGACCGTGTCCGCACCTTCGCTGTCCATAGGATCGGGATGATCGGCACGCAGCCCATAGACCTCGATATTATGATCAGCCAGCGCTTGCAAATGTTCCAGCTCCTCTTTGGCCTTGGGATCGTCCCTGAACAGATGGCGGAAGCGGGCCTGAGTTTTCAGATAATCCGTCACGGGGCGCACCTGACGGATGGGCATAACCCCCACCAGTTGACCCCGTTCCAGCTCGATGATGGGAAAGAAACCTGTCTGCACCGCCAGTCTGGCGACCTCGATACTGAGTGCGCCCTCATGGCCCCACCCCAATGGGCAAGGGGCATGGATGTGAAGGAAGGTCGGCCCCTCGATAGTGATTGCCTGTCGAACCTTGTGCCGCAAATCTGCGGGATAAGCGATGGAAGTGGTCGCGGCATAAGGAATATGGTGGGAGGCGATAATGGAGAGGATGTCCTTCTTCAGATGTCTCTTGCCCATCCGTTCCCTGCCCGGAGGCGAGGTCGTGGTTTTGGCTGCATGGGGGGTTGAGCTGGAGCGCTGGATTCCGGTATTCATATAGGCTTCATTGTCGTAACAGACATACAGCACATTGTGTTCACGCTCGAGCATTCCCGAAAGGGCCTGGAAACCGATGTCGAAGGTACCACCGTCACCAGCGAAGGCCAGCACCTTGGTGCTCTTTCCCTGAACCTTCATCGCCGACTCCATGCCCGAGGCAATGGCACCGGCGTTTTCGAACACCGAATGCATCCATGGCACCCTCCAGGTGGATTCCGGCCAGGGGGTGGTGAATACCTCCAGGCATCCGGTGGCGTTGGCAATCATGATATCGGGCCCGGCTGCTTCGGTCACCAGCCGGGCCGCCAATGCCTGTCCACATCCCAGACACGCCCGGTGTCCGGCTTCCATGCCGCGAAAACGGGGTTGTTTTTCCCTCAATTCATGCATGGAAATCGTGGTTTCGTTCATTGTTCCTCCTGTGGGAGCAGGGAAAGGTCCACATCGAAAATGGAGAACCGGCCCGGCTTCGCGGTATCGATGGCCTGTAAAAGACGGCTATACGTTTCCATGGGGACATCCCGCCCTCCAAGTCCCAGCGCAAAATTATGTACCCGGGGAGGATCGGCCAGTTCCGCCAATGCGGCCCTGACCTCTGCCCCGACGATCCCGCCTCCCCCGGGAGAAAAGGCACGCTCGAGCACGATGAGATCATCCAGGCCCCTGCAGGCCTGTTGCAGGGCCTCCACAGGGAAAGGACGGAAACTCCTCAGCTTGATCAGCCTCGCCGGCCGAACTTCATTCTCTTCCTGGGCATCTGCCAGGGTTCCGAAAACCGAACCCAAGGTCAGGATCCCCACTTTGGCATCCTTCGGCCCTTCTATCGACATCAGTCCACCATAAAAGCGGCCGACACTCTCATGCCAGGCCCGGTCCACCGCGGGAATCACATCCAGTGCCTCAAGCATGGCCTGATGGTGTGAAAACCTGACTTCGGTATAGTGCTCCGGGTCCACCAGGGTTCCGATGCTGATCGGCCTTTGAGAATCCAGGGCGCGGGAGAAGTGATAGGGAGGCAAAAATGCATCCACCTGATCCTGATCGGGCAAATCCAGAGGTTCGAGTGTGTGTGTCAGGGTAAAACCATCCATGCACA
>JALVSV010000386.1 GCA_027024125.1 Methylothermaceae bacterium
TTCTTGCCCAGATGCAATTGCAGACGCTGGAGGTAATGCGGCAGGATTTTCGGGCTGCGCTGAAATTTCTCCGGGGACAGTGTGAAGGCGAGGTATTCGTGCTTGCCCATAGTCTGGGTGGATTGGTGGCTGCCTCTGCACTACTGGGATCTGAAGATGGGGTGCGGGGGGTCATTCTGCCCGGCCCGGCATTTTCCGTCAGCCAGTTGCCCGGGTGGCTGGGTAAGTTGGCCAACCCTATGATCAAAACATCCTTTCAGTTGTTGGAAAAATGTATCCATCACCATGATTCTTTTGCCTGTATGGCCACTTTGCCATTGGATGGCATGATGGAAGGTCTTTCTTTGCCTGGGCTGCGTTGGCTGTTTTCTCCCTGCCGACCCGAATGGATTTTGAATTATTTGACAGATTGGGAAGAGGAAAGAGAGCGCTTGAGAAATGATTGTTACATAGTCTCAAGAGTGCTCATGAGGTATGTCCATGGGGTGGAAAAGGAAATTGTTCGTTTTCGTCAAAGAATGCGGGATTTTCGCTTGCCTTATTTCCTGATCTACAGTGAAGACGATCCGATTACGGCATCATGGGGCAATAGAGACTTTGCAGCCATGACCGCACAAAATCACCCTCAGAATCAAGTAATGTCTGTTCATGGTTCTTGCCACGAACATCTGTTCATGAAACCCCCAACGCCGCAAAAGATACTGCAGGCGATGGATCGTTGGTTGGATGAAGTGATGAAAAAAGAGAAGGCCTGAATAATTCAGGCCTTCTCTTTTAGGGTCTGGGTGATTGAAGGGACAAAGCAGTAATGATTCGTCAGCCTAAGGCGGATTTGTTGTGTCGCTTTACATCTCCCCGTTGAATGCGGGCGTATTCTTCCAGTTTGCGTGCTGCTGCCTGAAAGGCATCACGGATGGCCACATAAGCATCTTCATAGGCATGATTGTCATGATGTTCACGACTGATAACGATCTCCTTGCCGGGAACGGTCAGATCGATGCGCACGTGATAAAGATCGCCTTTATTGTGGTTGTGGTGCTTTCGTTCCACCATGACGCGGCAACTGGTGATCTTGTCGTAGTAACGTTCCAGCTTTTCGGTTTTTTCCTTGATCTTGGCTTCCATGGCATCGGATTGGGGAAATCCACGGAAAGTAACCTGCAATGGTATCTGCATAATGGCTCCTTGTTCTTTGATTGACTATGAATCAACCGCATATCATAACAAGCCTGACCACCCTTTACCCAGGAAGTGGCAAAATTGCCTTCCCTGGGGGGTTACAAAGGACGTCTGCTTGTCAATATTGGGCTGTTTTCACCCATAGGACTTGCCTGACCAACGAGTGGCCGATATGCTGTTGGCCCTCGAACGCTAGACATGCACTATGAATCTTATTTTAGAGTTTTTTCCCGGGTTGCGGGAGATGGATAATTTCCATCCACTGGTGGTCCATTTTCCTATCGCGATGTTGAGCGGCTTTCTGCTGCTTGATGCGATCGGTTTTCTATTCAAATGGCGGCAATTGTCCAGAGTGGCCAATTGGTTTCTGTGGCTGGGAACATTGGGCGCAGTGATGGCCGTGTATGCCGGCCTCCAGGCATCCCTGACGGTCCCTCATCCCGATGCGGTCCATTCCATTCTGGAACAGCATCGGAATTTTGGACTCAATACCACAATACTGGCGGTAATACTGTCGGTATGGCGCCTCTTCAATCAAAGCAGTTTTTCCCGTTTGGGGCATTTCGTACACTTGTTGATCGCAGTATTGATGATGCTCAATCTGCTTCGGGGTGCCGATCTGGGTGGCCTGATGGTTTACAAATATGGAGTGGCGGTTCAGGCGGCCGGGATCGAACCCTCCGGACATGCCCACGGAGACATGGGTGGTGAATTGAAGGAGTGGGTGCATCATTTGCTCCACGGAGAACACGAACACGGTCATCATCACCATCATCATGAGCACCGTTACTGAACGGTGAATGCGCCATAGCGCTGCGGCTCTGTACAATGCCAGAGGATCAGCCCCTGCCGGGGCGCTGCGAATTCCACGGCCTGAATACCCGGGTGGAGTTCCAGGGTGACGGAAAAGCTGGGGATCGTCAGCTTACCCCGGCAGAAGGCATTTTCCGTCACCTCTATTTCCCACCTGACAGGAACATTTCTCGTTACCACGAAATGATCCGGTTCGAATCCGTTGGCGGTGACTTTCATTCTGAGAGTACGCAGCGAAGTTTTCGACATCGCTTCTACCCTTGTCATGACACTGCCCAGATCATAGCCGGTATCTGCCAGTGCCAGTCCGCGGTTGAGCATCAAGGCGCCAAGCACCAGTACCACCACACTGGATAATTTCACCAACTTGGGGCCGACGCTTTTGGCCAGGGTACTGGCGAAGATACCGAAGCCGATCATGGTGGGCAGGGTGCCGAGTCCGAAGAAGAACAAAAGGGAGGCACCGATTCTTGGGTCCCCGGTGCCCGCCGCCAGGATATACATGGCCTGGAGCGGCCCGCAGACGATCATCAGGCCATTGAGCAGGCCAATGATCAGTGGGTGGCTGTGTTTCTTGTATTGGCGGCCGATGAAGCGCATCACAAAGGCCGGGGTTTTCAGCTGCACGTGTTTGAGTCCGGGAATGGGATTCAACATGCTGAGACCGAACAGAATCAGAAAAGCACCTGCGGCAAGCGCAATGATTCCCCGCAATGTGGGGGTGAAGGCGATGATCGCCCCCAGTGTGGCAAATGCCGCACCCAGGCAGGTATATGAAAGTGTCTTGCCGAGCCCGTACCAGAAATGGGACAGATAGGAAGGTCTTCCTAGGGCGGTGTCCTGAGTTGTGTAACTGAGTACCAGAGCGCCGCACATCCCGACACAATGGAAACTGGTCATGAATCCTGTCATCAATGCCAGGGTATAGCTCATCTGCGTCATCATGCCCTGTTGATGGCCGTGTCCACCCAACCTGGTATCCAGGTAGACGATCAGGAAGATACCCAGTGTTCCAAACAGGATTCCGGACCAGCGTTTTAGCGAAGGATTCATGGTGTTGAATGTTTGTTAAACGGTCGATGGCAAAATAGATATCTAAAGCAAATATCGTGCAAGCTTTCGGGTAGGAATGGTGCGACAGGACTGTTGCCGTTTCACGATAGCCATGGGAAGCGCTATCAGGGAAGATGGGTGCGGCATATCACGTAAAAGTGCGGCATATCACGCACCCGAGGGTGGCTGTTTTGGCCGGATTTTCCTTCAAGGCATAGATGAATTATGTGGTTATGGAATTGGCACAATCCCTGCAGGAATTATGGTTATCGATCCTTGCAATTGAAGAGGTGATTTTATGACCGACAAAGCCATTGCCAAGAATACCCAAGAACAGCCGGCCTATGATACCGGTACTTTGCTGTTGAGTACCAGTCTGACCGTCGCCGCGCTGATTCTGGTTCCGGCTTTGGCCAGCCGAATGGGGTTGGGGGCAGCGTTGACAGGCGCCATGCGGATGGCCTTGATGCGGGCTTCGAGCCGGGCGGTCAGTCATGGCAAAGGAGAAGAATGTGGCGATGGAGGTGCAGGCTTCAGCTGTCATTGAGCGTTGGTAGGGGACTCGGAAGAAACGG
>JALVSV010000387.1 GCA_027024125.1 Methylothermaceae bacterium
TCGTCCCGGTGCCCACCTTCATCGAGCGTGAACAGATCCACGTGGCCAGCACCGCAGTGATAGATCATCTCGATGCCTATACTGCGCCTCGGCTGGTGGAGTATTTTGATCCCAATCCATGCCGCATGCTCTATCGGCTCGAAGCACAGCGGAATGCTCCGGTGGTGGCCGATTCGGCGGCTGCCCGCGCCAAGGCACTGGGGGTGACTGTCGAAGCGCGCTACACTGTGGGTGAATACGACATTCTGATTCTGTCGGCGAAGGAAAGCTCGGGACTGACCACCTGGCTCAAAGAGAATGGCTACAAGCTTCCCCAGGGGGCGGAGCCTGTGGTTGGCAGCTATCTCAAACAGGGGATGCGCTTTTTCGTCGCCCGGGTGAATCTGGCGGAATTCGCCAAGACCGGTTTCAACTATCTTCGCCCCCTGCAGGTGGCTTACGAGACCCCCAAATTCATGCTTCCCATTCGACTCGGTACGCTCAATGCCAGGGGTAAGCAGGAGCTCTTTCTGTGGCTGCTGACGCGCAAGGGGCGGGTGGAAACCGCCAATTACCGTACTGTCCGTATCCCCTCAAACAAGGAAATACCGCTGTACGTCAAGGACGAGTTCGGACGATTCTACCGCGACCTGTTCGAGTATCAGGTCGGGCAATCCGACGGGCGAACCGTGTTCATGGAATATGCCTGGAACATGGCCTGGTGCGACCCCTGTGCCGCTCAGCCGCTGACCCGTGGCGAGCTGCGGGAGCTGGGGGTGATGTGGTTGACCGGTGAGCCTCCCATCGTTCCACTCCCAAGGCCGGCTGTCCCATCTGGCGGCAGGTCTTCCACCAAACCCGCGGTCATGCCACCTCGTCCCGCGCCGGTGGACGCGTTCGTCACCCGGCTGCACCTGCGCTATGACGCCGTGACCTTTCCCGATGATCTGCGCCTACACCAGACCGGTGACAAAACTAACTTTCAGGCCCGTTACGTATTGCGTCATCCCTGGGATGGTAGCGACGACTGTCCCGAAGCCAAACGGTACCGCACCAAGGAGTTGCCGCAGCGGCGCCAGCGGCAGGCCAGGAATTTGCACGAAATGACCGGCTGGCCGCTTGAGGAGATCCATGCCAGGATGGGCCTCGAGACGCCACCGCAGCAGGACCCCTGGTGGAGAAGGCTTTGGCCGCAATGACGGAGCGCATGGACTGGCGTCGTCTGCTGTCAACCCGGCGCCTGGGGAAACCTTTGGAGGGAAACACGCCCAGTCCACAGCCCAGGACCGAATTTGCCCGCGATTACGACCGCATCGTCTTCTCATCGGCATTTCGCCGTCTGCAGGACAAGACCCAGGTTTTCCCTCTGGCCAAGAGCGACTATGTCCGCACCCGCCTGACCCACAGCCTGGAAGTGGCCAGCGTCGGCCGCTCCCTGGGGATGCTGGCGGCCGAAGTGGTGCAGCAGCAGGAACCGGAGGTCGGGGGGGTGGTGATCCCCCAGGACGTGGGGACCCTGGTGGCAGCGGCGTGCCTGGCCCACGACATCGGCAATCCCCCCTTCGGCCATGCCGGAGAGGATGCCATCCGCGAATGGTTTTCAGGGTGGGAGGGGCTGGCGGGTTTGCGGGAGGCCGAACGGGCTGATTTGCTGCGGTTCGAGGGCAATGCCCAGGGATTTCGGACCCTGTGCGTCTTGCAGAATCCCGGTCAGCCAGGCGGCATGCAGTTGACCTGCGCCATGCTCGGGGCCATGGCCAAATACCCCAGAGCCTCGGTGGTGGCGCCGCGGCAGAAGACCGGCGCGGGTGGACGCAAGTTCGGTTTCTTTCAGAGTGAGGCCGGGCTGTTCGCGCAGGTGGCGGAGACTTTGGGATTGTTGCCCCGATGCGGGGAAGGGCAGGCTTGGTGCCGCCATCCCCTGGCGTTTTTGGTGGAGGCCGCCGATGACATCTGCTATCACGTCATCGACATCGAGGACGGCTTCAAGGCCGGGGTGCTGGATTTCGCTCAGTTGTCCAACCTGCACCAGCCATTCATTGAACCGCGTCATCTGCAACGGGCACGACAGTTCCGAGAGGATTCGCAACGGGCGGCCTATTACCGCTCGGTCACCATCGACCGGGTGATTCGTCAGGTGATCGAGGTGTTCCGGAAGCATTATGCAACCCTGCTCGATGGCAGCTTCGACTCATCCCTGCTGGAACTAATAGATCAGGCCGGTGATTTTGCCGCCTTCAAGGATCTGGCGCTCGACAAGGTCTACTACGCCAGACCAGTGGTTGAGATCAAGGTGTGCGGGTTCGAGGTCATCGCCGGCCTGTTGACAGCCATTCTGGGCGCCATCGAGGAAACGGCCCAGGGTGTCCCGGGATCCCGCAGCCGGACCCTGCTCCATCTCATGCCGGCATCGGCCGGCGATCCTGCTGATCTGTCACCATATCAACGCGCTCTTGTGGCCACCGATTTCGTCGCCGGCATGACCGATTCCTACGCGGTGGAGCTGTATCAAAGGATTCGGGGGATTTCCTTGCCATGATGCAGGGGTGCAAAATCAAAGGGATTTCCCCAGGGAAAGGTCCGCCTCATCCGGGCTCGTACAGGGTTGATCGAAGAGGTATGTGAGCTGATCAGAAGGCCACGCCGGCAGGGAGGATGGCATGGAGCCTGGAGGCTCGGACGCGGTCGTCCAAGCCGCGTACGCCCTCAAACCACTCCACTGCTCCTTGCCTGGTTCTTTCATGCATCGGGGTGAAAAAGTTTCATGACCATTAGGCAGGGCTTCGTCATCTATTCACGGGGCAGGTGGTCTGCTACGAAAAACGCCGTAAATACTTTCTTGCTGTGCAGTCCTGCTGCGCAAGAAAGCCCTGCCCAAACTTCCCTGTTTGGGCGCTCACCCGTCTGCGAAAGTTCACTGGACTTTCGGTCCGGGTTCGCCCCTGTAGGCTCCACGCCGGCTTCCTTGCCGGCGAGGCTTTCGAAGCAGACCACCTGCCCCTTTACTCAATCCCTTACGTGTTTAGATGACGTGATCCTGGACCGTTAGGGTCTAAAGTGGGCCGATCTCTTGGGGGTTCTGTTATGCTGAAAAGTTTATCCTTGCATACAAAGCAAAACAAAAATGGAGCTGACAATGCGTGAAAGATATGCAATCGAGAGACTGGTCATTCAATGTCTGGGGCCAAGACAGGGTCAAAGGAGGACACAGGGAGACAGGCCATCGGTTGGATTCTCCATCTGGGCCGGTGTTCAAGGATACTTTGAGGGAGAATGATGGGGCGTGCTGAAGCGTATCGAACACGAAATCTCTTCCGATGTTGCTCTGGATCGATGTGTCGTTTCCAGCATCGAACCGGGCGACACTCGTGTGGGCACTTCCACGGTAGTGACCATATACGGCCGTTTTCTGGCAGATGCCGTGGACGTGACCTTTCCACGGGAAAGGGTTTCGACCACCGTTCTGGATGCCGAAGAGGACAGGATCAGAGTGCGGCTGAATATCAACCCCGATTCCATGACAGGACGCCATGCCTTCCAGATCCTCACTCTCCGGGGGGTTGTGAAAAGCGATGAATTCGGAGTGTATTTCCATGTCAGGTCGTCAGGTTCCGGCAGCAGGGAAGAGGAAGACAAAGA
>JALVSV010000388.1 GCA_027024125.1 Methylothermaceae bacterium
GTAGTGAGTATGCACAGCTCGCCCGCTTATGGTCCGAAGACAAGGACGATGCAGAATATCTGTTGGCCTGGCTGGATCTCGAGGATGGACTGTATTCGACAGCCCAACGGCGGTTCGAAACGCTGTATCGTCAGCAACCTGACAATGTCGATTATGCACAGGCCCTGACCGCCAGTCATCTGAGAGCGGGAGAGGATCCAGACAGGCTGGCCGCTATGTTTCCCGCTGACCCGACTCTGTCGGGGATCCTTGCCCCTCATCGCAGCCGTAAAAGTTACGACCGAAAACAGTTTCTCAGGGCTTGGCATCTGTATCCCCAGGGCCATCCCCGGCTGAAAAACATAGACAGTCCGGATTTAGGCGCTGCGGCATTGTATCGATACAAGTCTGGCAATTCGGGGTTGGACCGCCTTCAGACGTATATCACCCCGCTCATGGAAGGGGGTTATGCTGTCGGGCCACAGCATTTCAGCCTGCAGCTGGGATATCAAGTGATTCAAAGCGGCAAGCTTCATGATTCCGGGATTCATGCACTGCAGACGAGTGATCAACCATTGTCCGTAGCCCAATTGCAGGATCTCGAGGATGAAGCGCAACGGCTCAGATCCAATCCGCCTACCCGGCAGGTGCGGGCTGCCCTGTTGGAATTTGGCTACCGCTTCGAAGGCCCGTACAACCCATATGTGTCGATGGGTCTGACGCCTGTGGGAGGTCCCTTGTCGCCAAGACCAACCTTTCGGTTAGGCATTGGGAAGTGGCTGGAACCGGCCCAAACCGGCTGGAAACTGCACTGGAATGCCGAAGGGTATAGTCAGCCGGTACGCCAGAGTTTGCTTTCCTATACCGGATGGAAAATGCTGGGTGAGCGCTGGGGGCGGGTGCTGAAGAGCGGGGTGGAATTGACCGGTTTGTTGCAGCGGCGTGGAACGGGGTGGAACCTCTATCAGTCTTTGGATATCGCTTTCCTCGATGGCAAGAGAACCAAGGACAACTGGATGATTGGATATACCATGGCTCCCGGTTATGATTTCGGTGTCCAGGGGTTCGATTATTTCACCCTGGGGCCGTATTTCAATTTCCTCCATTATGGCAATAACCAGAACCACTTCCGCCTGGGGCATGGAGGCTATTTCAGTCCCCAGGAGTTTTATGCCGGAGGATTGCAGCTGGGCCTCCGCACCCTGGAAGGGCGAAAGTTCATGATCGAAGGACGTGTCGGTATCGGGGTGCAGTTTTTTCGTGAGGGGAAAGAAGCCTGGTACCCCCAGGGGTGTGGTGCTGAACAGGTGCTGTGTTCGGTCAATCCCGATTATCCCGAAAACCGGGAAACCAGTTTTGCCCCCTCAGGAAGGGTACGCTTCGTGTGGCAGATTCACCCCCATCTGCAACTGGCCGGGGGTGTCTATGGGCAGAGGACCAGTGGCTATGATGAATTTGGCGGTGGCCTGTCCTTGCGGTGGCTGTTCCAACCACGCCCCGCAGTCTTCAGCAGCGACCTGCCCGGATACCTGTTCGGCATTCTGCAATGAAAGAGCACCAGCATCGCGACCAGAACCAGCCATGTCGTGGTGGGTTCGGGGATGAAGATGTAATGATTGACCTGTCCGGTCTGTTCACCTTGCGGGCTGCGCAGGGATTGTACGATCAGGTTGCCGTCAACGTGCCCATTGTAAAAATCCACGTCAGCCCAGGGCGCCAGTATGCTGCCTTTGACGCCGATGGAATGGATGTCCAAAGCGGTTGCGTTGAAGAAATTGAACAACACCTTTCGGGTCAGGGAGCCATCTTGGCGGAATGCGAGCGCCGGATCGTCGTTTGGCCTGTTGTCGGGTATACGGAACCATTGTTGATCTATCTTGCGATAGAAACCAAATCCTGCCATTTCAGCCAGTATTCCATCGACATTGATCAGCACGGTGGACTGAAGAGGGACATCCAGATAAAACGTATCGGCACCTTCGAGCTGGTCCGAGTCGAGGTTGAAAACGTTGAACCGGGGATCACTTCCTTCCAGAAACAGCCGCCAGCTGGAATCATCACCTACCGTGTTGACCGATCCGTTTGAAGAAAAGGATGCCCAACGGTTCGAACGGTTTCTGAGATCTTCTGCAATTGCATGGAAATCCAGGGGGTTTCCGCTTCTGGAAACACCATTCGGGGAGGCTGGGTCTTCATGATAGAGACCGACGTTCTGGGTCGTTGCATGACCACCGGTCACGATGTTGCCATGGTAGACACGGCCTCTGACGATATTCAGATCGCCTCCCACGATCAATGTATCGCTGAAATTGGCTGTCTCATCCAATTCCAGTCCAACCGCATAGTCTTCCAGGTTGGCATTGCCCCCCACCGCCATCTTCCCTTCCACGTCCGAGTGACGGGCTTCCATATCCCCTAGGACAAACAGGTCAAATTGCCCTGCAGGACCGAGGGAGATGGCCAGTGAAGCGGGTGGGGAAATGGCCAGAAACAAGGAAATATAAAGTAATCGCATCTGAAAACTGGACTCCCAATGAAAATGACAACCATCCGGATAGATGAACGAGCGATGATTGAGGTCAGCGGCTGGTTGTCCCATCCTTATCTGATAATTGTAGGCAAAAAATGTGTCTGAACGACAAAACAGCTTTCTGTGTTGGTTGCAAACAGGTGGTTTTCCTCGCTACTCGAGTGGTATCAAAACGATGGCCGCTTCGTGCGTAGCAATTCAATCAGCCTTTTGGCATTGTTAATGGCATGGCCTGCCTGGTCATTGTCAAAGAAAACGTAGACATGTCGACCTGTCGATGTCCATCTGTGAATCTTGGCCGCCCAACCGGTCAAAGTGGCATCGCTGTAACTGCCGCAATAAGCAGCACCAGGGCCATGCAGACGCACGTAGATCAGCCTGGCCGTGATCACCTCGGGAGGTTGCATGCCGGCCAGATCGAACAGGCACAAGCCAATATTGCGGGACCGCAATAATTCGTACACCTCGGAGCAATGCCAACTGGGATCGCGGAATTCGAAGCTGTAACAACAATGGGCCGGTAAAAGATCAAGGAATGTTTCCAGTCTTGCCAGGTTGACATGCCAGTAGGGTGGCAGCTGGAAAAGGACGGGACCCAGCTTGGGGCCGAAATGGGAGATTCTCTCAAGGAACACCGCCAGTGGCTCTTCACAATCCTTCAGTTTTTTCAGGTGGGTGATCAGGCGGCTGGCCTTGACCGCAAACAAGAAGCCTGCCGGCGTATCTGTACACCACCGCCCGATCGTTTCGGCTGGCGGCAGCTTGTAGAAGCTGTTGTTGATCTCGACGCAGTCAAAATCCTTTGCATACCAGGTGAGCCATTTGTCAGCAGGCAATCCGGGCGGGTAATAACACCTGCGCCAATGCCTATAATGCCACCCCGACGTGCCAATATGTGTTCCTCCAGTGGCCGTCAATTTTTCAACCTTTTGCCTTGGTGACGTCAGAATTTTTGACATTTTTGCCGGAACCTCTGGAACTTTTCAGCGTCACATACTACACAACCGACACAGGCCGTCTGTTCCTTGCTCCGTTCTTTTTCTGGTGCGATATTTGCGTTATTGATCTTAACGCGCAAGTATGTACGCACTACTATTATCTTTGTAAG
>JALVSV010000389.1 GCA_027024125.1 Methylothermaceae bacterium
CTCCTAGGGCATTTGGGAACTTTTGCTTCATTGGGCTACTTCTCTTTGAGTGGATGAAATAAAGTTGATTCGACGGTTTGGAAATAAGCGTAATGGGATCACAGAGGAAAAACTGTGACGACGCGCCTATTTACGGGAATGGACCTGCTCCACCGTTTTGCTCCTTGTCGGTCTTAGGTCTAAAGAGAAGTTATCTCTCCAGGAACATGCCAAGCCTTCGGAAGACATCGCCCTATCGGCACATAGATTGCCAAAAGCAACATCCCCGGGCACTCCAGAAGCATGAAAGCAGGGACCATGCCAGAGTTTTCGTGTGGCCTCGCATACAGTTGAATACTTCTGTCAAACCCTGAACGAATGGCACATGGCAAACCAATTCTCGAATCATCAACCAGGGAAACGATAGAAAATTGTTGCCGACAGACAACGGTAACAACTCACTCCAGAGGAAATAACCAAGGAATACAGCGATATATGTTGTCGCTGAAAAGCGACATGAATGACGATATCTGGTCACCCACCTCAGTCCCCCTTTACTGACTTCCCTCCACTTGTTCGCAACCGGTCCAATGAAACGGATTTTGCGAGACCACCAGCATGACCCAGCTCTGTTCTGTCCCTGACTTCATCAATGAAATGCCTTGGCACCACAGGATGGAATGCCAGAGACTGCAGTCAGTTATGACTTTTGTGGACCTCGATCCGTCTTCCATTCCGGACGACAAGAGCCGGGCCAGAATCATCCCCTGCCCCGTCTTCTTGAATGGTTCCTGCCCCATCTGCCGGGTCACCCCCAAAAAAGTCCGCCGGCTCAGTAACGCACCGAAAACCCCCGATACTCTCCGGTCGCCGATTCCTCTTCAACCCGCACTTGCTCCACTCTCGCCGCTGGTGGTCCTTCATGGCACCATTTCAGCAGCCGCCGAAGACTTTCCTCTTCCCCCTCGGCGACGATCTCCACCCTGCCATCTGCCAGGTTCCTGACCCAGCCAGTCAGGCCCAGTGACTGAGCGACTTCCACGGTTCTGGCACGATAGAACACCCCCTGAACCAATCCACTCACACAGATGTGCATCCGTCGTATACTTTCCATCCTCCAAACCTCCATAAACGAAGGCCCCACCCGAATCCCGGGTGAGGCCTTGCCTTTTTCCACATGGAAGATTCAGGCAGCGGCTGTTACATCATGCCGCCCATGTCTCCCATGCCGCCGCCCGGCATGGCGGGTGCGGATTCTTCCTTCGGTTCTTCCGCCACCATGGCTTCGGTGGTGATCATCAGGCCGGCCACAGACGAGGCATTCTGCAGCGCGGTACGGGTCACCTTGGCAGGGTCTAGGATACCCATTGCGATCATGTCGCCATATTCACCGGTAGCGGCGTTGTAACCGAAGTTGCCTTCGCCTTCGGCCACCTTGCTGTAGACCACAGAGCCTTCTTCGCCGGCATTCTCGACGATCTGACGCAGCGGAGCTTCCATTGCCTTGAGAGCGATCTGCACACCCATGCTCTGGTCGTGGTTGTCACCCTTGAGACCATCGATCTTGCTGCGTACACGCACCAACGCGACACCACCACCAGGCACAATGCCTTCTTCCACCGCGGCACGAGTGGCGTGCAGGGCGTCTTCCACACGGGCTTTCTTTTCCTTCATCTCCACTTCGGTGGCGGCACCGACCTTGATCACCGCCACACCGCCAGCCAGCTTGGCCAGACGTTCCTGCAGCTTTTCACGGTCGTAGTCTGAAGTGGCCTCATCGATCTGAGCACGGATCTGCTTGATCCGCCCTTCGATCTGATCCTTGGCGCCGGAACCGTCGATCACGGTGGTATCTTCCTTGGTGATGACCACACGCTTGGCGGTTCCCATCTGATCCAGTGTGGCCTTGTCGAGGCTCATACCAAGCTCTTCGGAGATCACGGTGCCGCCGGTCAGGATGGCGATATCCTCCAACATGGCCTTGCGACGATCACCGAAACCAGGAGCCTTGACGGCGCAGGCTTTGAGAATGCCGCGCATGTTGTTGACCACAAGAGTGGCCAGGGCTTCGCCTTCCACGTCTTCTGCAATGATCAAAAGCGGACGGCTGGCCTTGGCCACCTGTTCCAGCACCGGCAACAGATCACGGATGTTGGAGATCTTCTTGTCGTGGATCAGGATGAGTGGGTTTTCCATTTCCACGCTCATGTTTTCCTGATTGTTGATGAAGTAGGGGGACAGATATCCACGGTCGAACTGCATCCCTTCCACGACATCCAGTTCGTTCTCGAGACCGGAACCTTCCTCCACGGTGATCACACCTTCCTTGCCCACCTTGTCCATGGCGTCAGCGATGATCTTGCCAATTTCTTCATCGTTGTTGGCAGAGATGGCGCCCACTTGGGCGATGGACTTGCTGTCGGCACAGGGAACCGCCAGTTTCTGCAGTTCTTCCACTGCCGCATGAACGGCCTTGTCGATACCCCGCTTGAGATCCATCGGGTTCATGCCGGCGGCCACACCCTTCAGACCTTCGTTCAGGATGGCCTGGGCCAGTACCGTGGCGGTGGTGGTACCATCCCCTGCAGCATCGGAAGTCTGGGATGCGACTTCCTTTACCATCTGGGCACCCATGTTTTCGAACTTGTCCTTCAATTCGATCTCCTTGGCCACGGACACTCCGTCCTTGGTCACGGTCGGAGAGCCGAAGCTCTTTTCCAGCACCACGTTACGGCCTTTCGGACCCAGAGTCACCTTCACCGCCTTGGCGAGAACGTTGACTCCGTGCACCATCTTTTGACGCGCATCGTCGCTGAATTTGATTTCTTTCGCTGCCATTGGTTGTTTCCCTCAATAATTGTCAATCGGTTACTAGATCAATCGAAACGTTCGATCAGGATTCCAGAATGGCCATGATGTCGTCTTCACGCATGACCAGAAGCTCTTCGTCGTCGAGCACCACATCGGTTCCGGCATACTTGCCGAACAACACCTTGTCACCCACCTTGACGTCGAGCGGACGAATTTCGCCATTTTCGAGCAACTTGCCGTTGCCCACCGCCAGGACTTCACCCTTGACCGGTTTTTCCTTGGCAGTGTCAGGAATTACAATACCGCCAGGTGAGGTCTGTTCCTCTTCCAGACGCTTGACGATGACACGATCGTGCAAAGGACGCAGTTTCATGAGCCTTACTCCTTATAATTGATTAAGTGGTTGAGACATTCGCTAACCATAGATTTGTTAGCACTCATCTATATCGAGTGCTAATAATAGTAAGCTTTCAATTTCTGTCAAGCTTTTCCTTTCAATTTCCCAACATTCCCAGGATCCAATGAACGACCAATTGCTTTTACGCTATAGCCGCCAGATCCTCCTTCCTCAAATTGACATATGGGGACAGGAGAAAATAATTCAAGCCCGGATACTCATCATCGGCGCCGGTGGTCTGGGATGCCCGGCCGCCATGTATCTGGCGGCGGCGGGCAGTGGCCACATGACCATCGCCGATGCGGATGAAGTGGAATTGTCCAACCTGCAACGGCAGATCGCCCACCATACCAGCGATATCGGCAGGAACAAGGCAGTCTCGGCGGAACAGACTCTGCTCGAACTCAACCCAAACGTGCAAATTGAGGCGCTGCCGATCCGGCTCGAAGGCAAACGGCTAGCGGAAGCAGTGGAAAAAGCCGACCTGGTGCTGGACTGCAGCGACAACTTCACCACCCGGTTCGAGGTCAACCGAGCCTGCTTCGAAGCGCAAAAGCCGCTAGTATCCGGCGCGGCAATCCGCTTCGAAGGCCAGATCGCGGTTTTCGACCCGCGCCGGTCCGACAGTCCCTGTTATCAGTGCCTCTATCCCGACCAGGGCGAACTGGCAGAGAGCTGTACCGAAACCGGGGTCGTTGCCCCCATCACCGGCATCGTCGGCAGCATCCAGGCCCTGGAAGCCATGAAGGTACTCCTGGAGATCGGCCAGCCGTTGACCGGGAGGCTGCTGATCCTCGATGGACTGAACATGACCTGGCACAGCGTGCGGCTGCCGCGCAATCCTTCGTGTTCCGTATGCGGGTGAGGTCAAGTCCTTTCCAATTCAGAAATGAGTCTGAGGCTGCAAGGGGTTGCGTGCCTGATTGAAGAGATGCGTATTTCAGACCGATATCTGACAGGTCACAAACAGGCAGATACGCTTCACCGTCCGGCGCAGGACTCCTGTTTTCCCAACATCCCTTGAAACAATCACAGTTTCTTCCCAGGTAAAGCTCCAATATCATACACTTCCTCAATGGTTGCCGGCCGGAACATGGCGAAAAATATCAGCCCAAACTTCAGAGAACCCCACCCCTTACACCTAAAATTAACAATGTGACGTATCATTTTGGATGTTAAGGACTGGATGACGGAAAACAACCAAACCGTGCATGAGACAGGGGAAGCGACGAGCAAGGGGTTTCCTTCCGGGATCCCCCTTCAGTTCGTTTCACCAGATCTCGAAGAGAGATTCCAGCGTCAATTCTTCGAACGTCACTGGGCTCAGAATCGCATTGCCATCAGCCTGGGTTTGGCAATATACATACTATTTGGTCTCGTCGACAGAGGGGTCGGCGGCGAACACTGGAAGACCATCCTGACGATACGCCTGGGAGTTGCACTGCCTTTACTCCTGACATTGTTGACAGGTTTCTATGTACGCAGGATCGCAGAGCGCTACACCCCCCAATTGGTTTTTCTTGCCCTGGTGTTTTCCGGCAGTAGCATCGTGGCGATGAACACCCAATTGCCGGCCGATGCACAAAATCTTTATTTCACCGGCACGCTGATCGTGATGATCATTGGCCTGGCCTTTTTCCGCACCGATTACAGATGGCCGGCTGCCGCTGCTTCACTGATCTTTCTCCTTTATCTGGAGGTCACCTGGACGATTCATCCACTCCCCTTTCCTCTGGTTCTGGCCTCCGTTTTTTATTATGCCACGGCATTGGGCGTTTTGACCTACAACGGCTGGTACCTGGAACTGAAGGAAAGGCAGACGTTCCTGATGGAGCAACGCCTTCTGGAGATGGCTCACACGGACGAACTGACGGGTTTGGCCAACCGCCGGGCCTTCATGAAACACTTCAACTCTGAATGGCGCAGAGCATTACGAAATCGAGATACACTGGCATTGCTCCTGATCGATCTTGACCGCCTCAAGAAAATCAATGATCACCACGGTCACAACACGGGCGACGTCGCCTTGCGGCAACTGGCCAGGGTCCTGCAGGAACAGGCCCAGCGACCCGGTGATCTGGCCGCCCGACTGGGGGGAGACGAATTCGTATTGTTGCTGCAAGTCACCGCCCCAGCCCATGTTGAGAAAATAGCTGAACGTCTGGCCAAGGGGTTTTGCATCGTAAAGGTGCCGGATGACGGCCACGAGATATGCCTCACCGCCAGCATAGGATTTATCATCGCCCTACCGGCATCTTCCCTGTCGCCTGACGTCTGGTTGCAACAGGCAGACGAGGCATTGTATGCAGCAAAAAAGAGCGGGCGTGGACGTGCAGTATCCGCACACCTGAATGGTTAGAAATTGAACGCCACTTTCCGATCCTCCTGGGGAGACTGTTACGCCTGACAGGCCAGCTTGGAAAGGCAGGACCACGTCATCTAAACACGTAAAAGACTGATTGAAGGGGCGGGTGGTCTGATTCGAAAGCCTCGCCGGCAGGGAGGCCGGCGTGGAGCCTACAGGGGCGAGCCGGACCGAAAGTCCAGTGAACTTTCGCAGCCGGGCGAGCGCCCAAACAGGGAAGTTTGGGCAGGGCTTTCTTGCGCAGCAGGACTGCAAAGCAAGAAAGTATTCACGGCGTTTTTCGAAGCAGACCACCCGCCCCGGCATGAATAGATGACAGGGCACTGCCTGGAAAGGACTAGGACTTGACTTTCTGGTCGTTTCCCCGGTATCTGAGGATGCGCAATCCAGTCTTGATGTGTCTTGTGTCTGTTATCAAAAACGAGGCAAGAGAGCCTCTCTACCGCTCGTGATTGCGGACCGGCATTTCGGGGAAGGATTTGGCTTCTTCCGAATCGTCGAGAGGGGTTTGATCAATCATGGCTGCCTTGCTTGCTCTGGGCAACCCGGCACAGGCCATCACCACCTGATGCATGAAGGTGTTTGGCACCAGAACGCCGTGTCAAATCCGCCAGGAGCGGATTGGATTGCAGAGCAATTCGAAGGGTGAAAACCAGGGAAGGTTTTCACCAAGGCGATGACGATGCCTGCACGGCGGTGGTATCAAAACAGCCCGCTTATCCAAGAACTTCAAGGGAACGAAATGAAGCACCATTTGCCCATTGGGCCTGGGCTTTGGGAGACTTTTAATCAGCCGCCTATCCTGCTTGGTCCTCGATGGACTGAACATGACTTGGCACAACGTGCGGCTGGCGCGCAATCCTTCGTGTTCCGTATGCGGGAAAACTCCTGTCATTTGGCCAGTTCAGGATACCGGCCATACATTCCATTATCTGTTTGTGTCTGCATATTCCGCACCAGACCGGATTTGTATACCACGTAACCAGTACCAGATACGACCGCCACCGCTGCAACGACGGCAACCAGGATCTTCAGATAGCTGTAGGGACGCTGACCCTGAACCTTGCCGCTGCGGCCGTTGATGACGACCCGATAGGAACGGTTGCGATAACGGTAGGCAGCGATCCACACCGGCAGCAGGCAATGTTTGAAGGTGGTATGCAGGTGACGGGTGTGCTTGCGGTGGATCTGCTGCAGGTCACAACCGATGTCGAAGCGGATGTCCTGGTCGATGATCCGGTCCATCACCCGCCGGGCCTGCTCGAAGCCCTGCGCCAGTTCGGTCTGGTAGACCTCACTTTCGAAGCCACTGAGATACTTTTCGTTGTAGGGCACCAGATTTTCCAGATCCCATGGGCCGAGCCGGTCGAGGATCTGGCGCGGGATGGTATGGCTGGCACCGACCAGAACATCGTCGAAAAACCGGCTCACCCGGCCGCGAACCGGATGCCAGCGTATTTTCTGTACCTGTTGCAGACGTCTGACGGGACGGCCATTTTCAATCACAGTGACTGGCCGGGTCTCATAGTAGAGGATACCCCGGGCCCCCCTGTAGCTGGTCTCGGTATGACTGTCGAAGGTCCAGTAGGGCAGGTAAAGCCCACTCAGGAGACCTTCTTCCCGGGCAAATCTTTTCAACGCCGAAGGGGCGAACCACAGGCTCTTCAGCCATTTTCTGAAAGCCTGTCTGGCGGCCGAGCGGTCGATGCTGAAGGGCAGCAGGGACCTGGGAGGAATGGGGCGAAGTCTGGCTGTGGCGATGATGACCGGGCTGCCGCAAAAGGGACAATGGCCGGCATGGAGGGATTTCCTGAGACGGAACCGGGCGCCGCAGGTGTGACACTGGATTTGGGGCGTGGCAGACTTGCCTGGTGCCAGGGAAAGCTTTTCCAGGGCCTGGTGGAAATCAGACTCGCGGATGGGTTCGGCCGGATCGGCAATCGGGTTCTCGTACCCGCAATGGGGGCACACCAGCTTTTTGGTGCCGGGTGAAAAGCGCAGGCTGGAACCGCATTGCCCACATGGGAAATAGGTCCCGGGAATGGGGTATGGGTCAGACATCCGGGTTAGGGGATTCCTTTCCCCCTGCGAACAAACACGGTCTCACTGATAAAGTCCAAGCCATCGTCCCGAAAGTTGAAAGATCGTAGGGTGGATTGAGGCATCAGCCGAAACCCACTGTTCGACAATTGTTGGTTTTCGCTTCGCTCTACCCAACCTACCATGATTTTCTGAGAAGGATCTTTCACGATAACGCCCATGATGCACCTAGCCAACACCCCGGAAAATGAAAGATGATGGAAGGGTGCGTTTTACGCACCATTCATTGGTGCATGCAATGCACCCTATGGCTACCTCAATGGATCTTTCACGGCAATGGTGGCGGCAGCTTGGGCAGCAGGAGGGCAATTTCCGGTACTTTTGCGGCCGGGGTCCACTCCTCCAGAGAGGGCTTCCAGATCAGGGTGTCAGGCCGGATTTTTCCGGCAAGGATCTGCTGTTCCAGGGCAGTCGCATCAAATGGCCCAAGACGCCTTCCTTCCAGGGCGACGTAGTACTCAACCTGACTGGGCAACGGAGGTGGATTCCCCTGTGGCTGGGTCAGTTGCCTGGCCATTTCCTGCCCCATCGCCAAACCGGCCCCGAGGCCCAGCCCTTCGGAACTGCCGCCACTGGAGGCCAGGGAGTTGGCAGCCTGGTATTGGGTGTATTGACGGAGATTGCCGATAATGCCCATGCTGGAACGTTGGTCCAGCGCCTTTTCCACGGTCTCGGGCAGAGAGATGTTCTCCACCAGCAGTCTGGTCAGCTCCAGACCATATTCGGCAAATTCCGGTTGCAGGCGGCCGGTGATGAATTCCCCCAGTTCATCGTAGTTGGCGGCCAGATCGAGGATCGGTATATTGGCTTCACCTACGATGGAAGCGAAGCGAGACGCAATCAGATTGCGTAGTTGACCGGATATCTCGCTGGTCTGGAAGTGCCCGTCGGTTCCGACGATTTCCTTCAGGAAGGTGATGGGTTCCCTGATCCTGAGACCATAGCTGCCAAAGGCCCTCAGCCGTACCGGGCCGAACTCCGGATCACGCAGCATGACCGGATGCCTGGTCCCCCATTTGAGGTCGGTGAAACGGCGCATGTTGAGGAAATACACCTCCACCTTGAAGGGGCTCTTGAATCCGTGGGGCCAGTTCTCCAGGGTGGTCAGGATGGGCATGTTGTTGGTTTCCAGTTCGTACAAGCCGGGCTCATACAAATCGGCCACCCTTCCCTCGTTGACCAGCACCGCCACCTGTGATTCACGCACCGTCAGTTTGGCTCCGTATTTGATGGCATGGTCATAACGCTCGAAACGGTACACCAAGGTGTCGTTGCTGTCATCGGTCCATTCGATGACATCGACGAACTCACCAAACAGCCAGCCGAACAATCCCATGACCTGTCCTCTTGCTCAGGAAGCCCCAGCACTGCCCGTCTGGGCCCGGGAGGCCGATAGCGCATGGCGCAGATCGGTTTCGCATTTTTCCAGCTCGGCCAGGGCTTCGGCACGTTTGCGTTTGCCTTCGTCGGCTATTTTCAGGCTTTCCTCGATGGTTTCGATCAATGTGCGGTTGGCCTTTTTCACCGATTCGATGTCGAACACGCCCCGCTCCAATTGCCTGCGGGCCTCCGCATTGGTGCTTTTGAGGCTCTCGGCGGTGGATTCGAGCAGTTCGTTGGTCAAATCGGTGGCGGATTTGAGGGTGCTTGCGGCTTCCCCCGAGCGGTAGATGGTGACCGCCAGCGCCAGTTGCTGGCGCCACAGGGGAATGGTGTTGACGATGGTGGAACCGATCTTGTTCACCATCCCCTTGTCGTTCTCCTGGACCATGCGAATACTGGGCAGGCTTTGCATCGCCACCTGACGGGTCAGGCGCAGGTCATGGACCCGGCGCTCAAGCTCGTCACGCACGGTGCGCAAATCCCTGAGTTCCTGGGCGATGATCACCTCTTCGCTGGATTCCACCTCGCGCTGCTTGGCCGGAATGATTTCCTCGTCCAGCTGCCGCAGCTTCTCCTCCCCTGCCGCAATATAGCGCTCCAACTCCTTGAGGTAGTCCAGGTTGGCATCGTAGAGCCGGTCGAGGGCCGTGATGTCGGTCAACAACATGGTTTTGTGTTCCTCGAGCTTGTCCACTGCGCTGTCGATCTGCTTGCGCACCTCCTCGTAGCGTTGCAGAAACTTGACAACCGGTTTGGCTTTGCCGAACAGCCTGGCGAAAAACCCCGGTTTGTGATTCAGATCCAGCTCCTCCAGATCGAATCCACGCAAAGTGGCGACCATTTCATTGAGATCGGCGCCTACGGGGCCCACGTCCTTGTTTCTGACCCGTTCCAGCATGTGATCGGAAACTTCGGTCAGTTTCTCCTGGGCCCTGCTGCCAAAGAACAGGATCGATTTGGTGTCGGCCAGGTCGATTTCCCGGATCTTTCGTTCGATGAGCTGTTTCTCCTCCGCCGGCGCCTCAGCAAGCGTCAAAGGCTGCCCGGAGAAGACCTCGCTGCCTTCGATGGTGGATGGATGGATAGTGGATTCATTCATGAGTGTTCTCCTTTTGCACTGCAGGTTCCAGCAGCCCCTCCTGTTGCAACCGGGTCTGCAGGACTTCTATTTGTACATCCAGGTCGAAAAGATCGTTTTCCAGCAACTTTTTTTGCTGCTGGGAAAAGGCATTTTCGATGGTTTCCAATAATCGACGGAAATTCTCCTCCAGACGGGGAGAGTCCGCATGCTGGTGGGTGGAAGCATATCCTTCTGTGACTTTGCGCGTCCCTTCCAGGTAGATCTTCAAGAACCTGCGTGAACGTCGCAGATCTCCGGGATCCCTGGCAATCTCATCGAGGATCTCATGGGCGATCGTCAGGATCCGCTCGATCCTCCGGTTGAATTCCCGGTTGTGAATTCGCCGGTTGGCAGCATCGATCTGCGACAGGATGGTCTCTGCCTCAGCAATGGCACTGGCCACCTCATCATCGTCAAGCGCGGCCACACCCGATGCGGCTTGGGCATCGAAGCCATAATACAAATACATTCCCCACAGGGCACCCAGCCCGAACATCGGCACAATCCACAGCGAATATCCCGCACCCAACCAGGAAAGCAGCGCAGTCGTGAAAGCCAC
>JALVSV010000390.1 GCA_027024125.1 Methylothermaceae bacterium
CCTGGATGGAGCCAGGCATATTCTGATGGAAAGGTTCTCCGAGGATGCCGGACTGGTTGGAGAGTTGCGTGAGTACCTCTGGCGTCAGGGGCAACTTCGGACCCGACTGATGGAGGAAGGTCACCCGGAAGCCCAAAAGTTCCGGGATTACTTCGAATACCAAGAGCCCATCGCCCGCATTCCACCCCACCGTGCCTTGGCTTTGTTCAGGGGCCAGAGGCTGGGCATCCTGGCTCTGGATCTGATCGTGGACGATGATCGGCCCTCCCCCACCCCATGCGAAATGCGTATCGCCGGACGATTCAGGATCGAAAACCAGGGTCGCCCTGCCGACGGTTGGCTGAGTGACGTGGTCCGCTGGACTTGGAAGATCAAGCTTTTCACCCGTCTCGATCTGGATCTGAAAACACGTCTGCGTGAGTCGGCAGAAGAAGCCGCCATCGGTGTCTTCGCCGCCAACCTCAAGGATCTGCTCCTATCGGCACCAGCGGGCCATCACGCCATCATGGGACTGGATCCGGGGATTCGCACCGGGGTCAAGGTGGGTATCATTGACCCCACCGGCAAGATCCTGGAAACTGCAACCATCTATCCGCATCCTCCCAAGAAACAGTGGGATTCCTCCATTCAGCGGCTTGCCGGACTGATTGGCAGGCACCAGATTTCCCTGGTCGCCATCGGCAATGGTACTGCCTCGCGCGAGACCGAAAAACTGGTGAGAGAACTGGCACGGCGACACCCTGAAATGAATCTGCGATTTCTCACCGTGAGCGAGGCCGGGGCTTCGGTCTATTCAGCCTCATCCCTTGCCACTGCAGAATTGCCCGAATTGAATGTCTCCCTGCGCGGCGCGGTCTCCATCGCACGGCGATTGCAGGACCCCATGGCCGAGCTGGTCAAGATCGACCCAAAAGCCATTGGTGTGGGCCAGTACCAACACGATGTCAATCAGATCCGGCTGACCCGTGCCCTCGGCAACGTGGTGGAGGATTGTGTCAATGCCGTGGGGGTGGAAGTCAATACTGCATCCCCGGCGCTGTTGCAACGGGTTTCAGGACTCAACGCCACCCTGGCGGAGAACATCGTTCGCTTTCGCGACGAGCATGGTCCTTTCCTTACCCGCAAACAGTTGCTCAAAGTCCCCCGGTTGGGCCCGAAAACCTTCGAACAGGCGGCTGGGTTTTTACGCATCCGGGAAGGAGTCAACCCCCTCGATGCATCCGCCGTGCATCCCGAAGCTTATGGGATCGTGGAACGCATCGCCAGAAAATACGGCAGACAGACCGGTTCACTGATTGGCGATCGTTCTTTTCTGCAAACTATCGACCCAAATCAGTTTACCGACGATACCTTTGGCCTGCCCACTGTTCGTGACATTCTCAGCGAACTGGAAAAACCGGGGCGCGATCCCCGCCCCCAGTTTATCACCGCCACATTCCAGGAGGGCGTGGAAAATCTCGAGGATCTGCAACCTGGAATGATTTTGGAAGGGATCATTTCCAACGTCACCGACTTTGGTGCCTTCGTGGATATCGGGGTACATCAGGATGGACTGGTACACATCTCGGCCATGGCCGACAAATTCGTCAACAATCCCCGTGATCTGGTCAAAACCGGCGATCTGGTCAAAGTCAAGATCATGGCAGTGGACCTGCCACGAAAACGCATCACCCTGAGCATGCGGCTAGACGACGACCCGTGCCAATCGGACCCACCAACCTCCACACATACATCCGACAGACACCCCAGCAAGGCTGCGAAGAAAAGACAATCCGATAAGCCGACCGGAATCATGGCCCAGGCACTCAATGCCGCACTCAAGAAATGAGCCAGCTGCAAATTGCAGGGTACGCTCCACACACCAAGTTAATGACGCATGGAATGCATCCTGCAAACGTTGGGGGTTCTCCCAAAAAAGGAGGGCCGTTAACGGCCCTCCCTGGAAACATGGATCAACCGCAATCGACTAATGTTTCAACTGTCCCAGCACCTTGTCCAGGCTGTCTCTGGCATCACCGAAGAGCATCCGGGTGTTCTCACGGAAGAACAGCGGATTGTCCACCCCGGCATACCCTGTCGCCATGCTGCGTTTTAGCACGATGCAGGTGCTGGCTTTCCACACTTCGAGCACTGGCATGCCGGCGATGGGACTGTTGGGGTCCTCCATGGCAGACGGATTGACGATGTCGTTGGCGCCAATCACGATGGCCACGTCGGTCTCAGGGAAATCGTCGTTGATTTCATCCATTTCCAACACGATGTCATAAGGAATCTTGGCCTCGGCCAGGAGGACGTTCATGTGTCCCGGCATGCGGCCCGCAACTGGATGGATGCCAAAACGCACGTTGACCCCCTTGTCGCGCAGGGTCTTGACGATTTCAGCCACCACGTGCTGAGCCTGGGCCACCGCCATACCATAACCTGGCACGATGATGACGTTCTTGGCATTGAGCAGCAGCTCTGCGGTTTCATCCGGATCGATGGGATGAACCTCACCCTGCTCTCCCGCTGCGGCCGCTGGCGCACCCCCTTCGGTGCCAAAACCGCCAGCAATGACGCTGAGGAAATGCCTGTTCATGGCGCGGCACATGATGTAACTGAGGATGGCACCACTGGAGCCCACCAGGGCACCGGTGACGATCAGAAGGTCATTGGAGAGCATGAACCCGGTCGCAGAAGCCGCCCACCCGGAATAGCTGTTGAGCATCGACACCACTACCGGCATATCGGCCCCTCCGATGGCCATCACCATGTGCACTCCAAAAGCGAAGGCAATGATGGTCATCAGAATCAGCGGAATCATACCTACCCCAATGCTTTCGACATTCAGGAACCACTTTCCGAGCAAGATGGACAGAATCAACAGGCCCAGGTTGAGCCAGTGGCGTGCCGGCAGCAACAAAGGTTTTCCTGTAATCTTACCGCACAACTTCCCATAGGCCACCACCGACCCCGTGAAGGTCACCGCCCCAATCAGAATACCGAGATAGATTTCCACCTCGTGAACCGTCTTGGAAGCCCCCTCAAAAACTGCTGTGGGATCGAGATAGTTGGCAAAACCAATCAATACCGCAGCCATCCCCACCAAGCTGTGAAGAATGGCCACCAATTCCGGCATCTCGGTCATCTGCACCTTGCGCGCAACATAGATACCGACGGAACCACCAGCTGCCATGGCCAGGATCACCGGCACGTAACTGGAGACCCTGTCCGACATCACCGTGGCGAGGATCGCAAGGGTCATTCCGATGATGCCATAAAGATTGCCGCGCCTGGCGGTCTCGGGGTGGCTCAACCCCTTGAGGGCAAGGATGAAAAGAATGGTCGCTAAGATATATGAAACGATAATGACGCCTTGTGGCATGTTACACCTCCCTTATTGCTCTTTTTTGAACATGCCAAGCATGCGTTGAGTGACCCAGAAACCGCCAAAAATGTTGACACTCGCGATAAGTACTGCGACGAAGGCCAGGAACTTCAAGATGACGCCTGGCGATGAGATTTGCAGCAAGGCACCGATGACGATGATCCCGGAAATCGCATTGGTGACACTCATCAATGGGGTATGCA
>JALVSV010000391.1 GCA_027024125.1 Methylothermaceae bacterium
CATCAAGCCCCATGTACAGAAAACCTTCCGCCCCGAAGTGCTCACTGGCCTCGGAGGATTCGGCGCTCTGTTCGAGCTGCCCTGGAATCGCTATCGAAGGCCGGTACTGGTGTCCGGAACCGATGGCGTCGGCACCAAACTCAAGCTGGCAATGACCATGAACCGTCACGATACCATAGGCATCGACCTGGTCGCCATGTGTGTCAACGATATCATCGTTCAAGGTGCCGAGCCCTTGTTTTTCCTCGACTACTTCGCCACAGGCAGGTTGGAGGTGGAAAAGGCAGCCCATGTCATCGAGGGAATCGCCAACGGTTGCCGGATCGCAGGTTGTGCCCTCATCGGTGGGGAAACCGCCGAAATGCCCGGATTCTATGCGTCAGGGGAATACGATCTTGCAGGTTTCAGCGTCGGTATCGTGGAAAAGGACGAAATCATCGACGGCAGCAGAGTCAAGGCCGGTGACGTCCTGATCGGTCTGGATTCTTCCGGTCCCCATTCCAACGGCTATTCTCTGATCCGCAAGATTCTGGAACTGAGCGGTACCGATCTGAATCTGAACCTTGCCGGCCGTCCCTTGGGAGACTGGCTGCTGGAACCCACACGTATCTACGTCAGATCCCTGTTGTCACTACTAGAGTCCTGTGAGGTCCATGCCCTGGCCCACATCACCGGAGGCGGGATCAGTGAAAATCTCCCGAGGGTATTGCCCGAGGGCCTTGGAGCAGTCATCGATATGAGCTCTTGGTCCATACCTCCCATTTTCACCTGGATACAGGAACAAGGGAATATTCCCATAGAAGAGATGCTCCGTACTTTCAATTGCGGGATCGGGATGATCGTTTGCGTGTCCGCCAGTGAGGCTGACAAGACGGTCCAAACTCTGACCACTCAAGGCGAGGAAGCCCGAATCATAGGTACCGTGGAACAGACTGACATCAGCAACCGGGTTCGCTACATTGGTTGGTAAATCATCTCAGAGGGAAAACCGGCGATATGTTCACAAGGCCGCCATCAGGTCAGAACGAAAAGTCTGCTTCTTGAAGAAATCAACAAAATAGTCAGGTAAACTTAGATTTGGGTGATGTCTTTCCTCCCCGCCGGCCGGAAGAAGACCTATTGACCGTGAATCCTTTGGAATCTGCTGAATGATCATGTTACCGGTCTGACCGGCGAGGCAAACGTCGTACCGATCACCTTGAATGGACTCGGAACCCTACATTGAAATCACAAAGTATGGATATCGGAAAGTCAGTTCACCCGTGGTCAGACTACAAAAGTAAAAATAAGGAGGAGGAACATGAGACTTTGGATCTTTACCAGTTTTTGCCTGTTTTGTAGCTGGGTGGTCGCCGGGGAAACCTCTTGCCCCACCATTTCCATCCATACCGGTCCTGCAATCAAATCCTATCGAATCGATGGAGGCAAATGCAGGGACATCAACCAGGGCATTGTCGAAACAGGACAGGATTCCAAACAATTGACATTTTTCGGTATTTCCCATTGCCGAATCTTTCCAACGCTCCCCAATTCCTGCGATGTCCGAGTCGCCGACCTATTGAGTGCGGACAATAACGGCAATTGTGAAGTAGGGGTTGAATGGACATTCATTCCTCATAAAGGGGCTAGCTGCAGCGCAGTCGATCGTTAATCTTGAAACCAGCCGCCCATAAACACATGACCGACAGTGTTGTCTGGGCGGCTGATAGCATTGTTATTGAGCTACAACCTTTCGCCTTTCCAAGCGAAATCTGCCGCAAAACCAAATTGTTTTCTGACTCACTCCCAACTCAATGCCCCCCCAGTCTGATACTCCGTCACCCGGGTCTCGAAGAAATTCTTTTCCTTGCGGAACCCGATCTGCTCTTCCCACCAGGGCAGGCTTTCAGCCTCATCTTCGGAATAGATCGGATTGAACCCCATATCCAGCAGTCTTCGATTCACCAGATAGCGGACGTGGCGGCGGTGTAGCTCGATGTCGTAACCGAGGATCGGTTTGATGGTGTATTCGGCGTAGGCCTCCTCCAGCTCCATTGCCTCGTGCATGAGTCGGTGGGCTTCCGACTCCTCGATACGGGCCTCGGGAACCTCCTGCCACAACGCCCAGATCAGGGAGCGGCCGAAGGCCACATGGCCGGATTCGTCGCGGGCGATGTACTGCAGCTGCTCCCCGGTACGAGACATCAAACGGCGGCGCTGCATAGAAAAGATGGGGCAGAAATTGGCCATGAACCAGACGCCCTCGAAGATCATGTAGTAGAAGAACAAACCGCGCATGTATTCCTGCAGGTTGCCATTGTTGCCTTGCAATCCCCGGGTCATGGCGTTGCTGTATTCGAACTTGGCACGGATCTGCGGCACCTTCTTATACAGCAGGTAGATTTCGTCCTCGTCGAAATTGAGGGATTCGATGATGTGCTGGTAGCTCATCGAATGAATGGTCTCCTGGTGCATCTGGGCGATGACGGCCATGCCCACCTCGGGTGCAGTGATGCGCTCATACACTGCCAGCGCCAGGTTGCGCTGGTGCAAGGCATCGGCGGTGGTGAGCGTGGCAAATGTAGTGAAGAAGGTGTGTCGCTCGTTGTCGTTGAGCTCCCTGAGCGACATCAGGTCCTCACCCATGCCTATTTCAGTCGGCATCCAGAAATTGCGCTGGGACATCATATAGGCATCCCAGGCCCAGCGGTATTTGATCGGAGCGATGTTGGCGGTGAGATCGCTGCCGCCAAGCAGCCTCTTCTCCGACTCCAGCGCCGGCTCCGCCTCCAAATCAGCTGCCTGAGGCGGCATGGTGGTCGCTTGCCCGGCAGTGGTTTCCTCGGTGCGTTTATGAATCCCATCCCTGGGATTCACCTCTCCGGGGCCAGCCTGACGGCTGTTCATATGTGTTCCAGACACATTTGTCTGTTTGATGTTTTCGATCGGATCGTCCCAGTTCAACATGGCGCGTGCTCCTTTGATGTGTCTTGTATCTGGTAAGTCTCGTGAACCTTTGGAACAGGTTTGAAACCTGCCCTACTGGCATGCCTCGCATTCGGGATCAATGATGGAGCAGACCTTGGGGCCTTCTGGCTCTTCCGCTGCTGCCTTGTCGGTATGGCGCTCGACTCTCGACGCCCCCAGCGAGCGCAGGTAGTAAGTGGTCTTGAGGCCACGTAGCCAGGCGAGTTTGTAGAGCGCATCGAGCTTCTTGCCGGAAGGCTCTGGCATGTAGAGGTTCAGGGACTGACTCTGATCCAGCCACTTCTGCCTTCTGGAGGCGGCCTCCACCAGCCAGCGCGGATCGATCTCGAAGGCAGTGGCGTACAGCTGCTTCAACTGGTCCGGAATCGTGTCGATCATCTGCACACTGCCGTCATAGTATTTAAGGTCACTGACCACTACCTCATCCCACAATCCGTGTGCCTTCAAATCGTTGACCAGATAGGGATTGACCACCGTGAACTCCCCCGACAGGTTCGATTTCACATACAGGTTCTGATAGGTGGGTTCGATCGACTGGGAAACCCCGCAGATATTGGAGATGGTAGCGGTAGGCGCGATGGCCAGACAATTGGAATTGCGCATACCGACGGTCTTTACCTTTTCCCTGAGGTCCTCCCAGTCCAGCCGGGTGGTGCGGTCCATTTCCAGATAGTCACCGCGCGAGGCAGCCAGATGATCGATCGAGTCGATGGGCAGAATGCCCTGACTCCACAGGGACCCATCGAAGCTCGCATAGCTGCCGCGCTCTTCGGCCAATTCGGTCGAGGCCAAAATGGCGTAGTAACTGAGCACTTCCATGCTGTGGTCGGCGAACTCCACCGCCTCCTGGGAGGCATAGGGTATACGCAGCTTGTACAAAGCATCCTGGAAACCCATGAGGCCCAACCCTACCGGGCGGTGGCGCAGATTGGAGCGGCGTGCCTTGGGAACGCTGTAGAAGTTGATGTCGATGACGTTGTCTAGCATCCGCATGGCAGTACGTACCGTGCGGGCCAGTTTCTCTTCGTCGAGGCCGTCTCCGGTCACGTGGGCGGGCAGGTTGACCGAACCCAGATTACACACCGCGATCTCATCGTCGGAAGTGTTGAGGGTGATCTCGGTACAGAGGTTGGAGCTGTGTACCACCCCCACGTGCTGCTGGGGGGAGCGCAGGTTGCAGGGATCCTTGAAGGTGATCCAGGGATGGCCGGTTTCGAACAGCATGGTGAGCATCTTGCGCCACAACTGCACGGCAGGCACCTTCTTGAACAGCCTGATGTCGCCTCTTGCCGCTTTTTCTTCGTAGGCCAGATAGGCCTGCTCGAAGTCCATGCCGAATTTGTCGTGAAGGTCAGGCACGTCATCGGGGGAGAACAGGGTCCACTCGCCTTCCTCTGCCACCCGTTTCATGAACAGATCGGGTACCCAGTTGGCGGTGTTCATATCGTGGGTGCGGCGCCGTTCCTCACCGGTATTCTTGCGAAGTTCCAGGAATTCCTCGATATCCAGGTGCCAGGTTTCCAGATAGGCGCAGATGGCCCCCTTGCGCTTGCCCCCCTGGTTGACCGCCACCGCGGTGTCGTTGGCCACCTTCATGAAGGGCACCACCCCCTGGGAGATGCCATTGGTGCCCTTGATGTGAGCACCCATTGCCCGAACCCTGGTCCAGTCGTTACCCAGCCCGCCGGCATATTTGGACAGCATGGCATCTTCCTTGATACCGTTGAAGATTCCCTCCAGATCATCAGGTATCGTCGTCAGATAACAGGAGGACAGTTGCGGCCTCAGGGTGCCGGCATTGAACAGGGTGGGAGTCGAACACATGAAATCGAAGTTGGACAATATCCGGTAAAACTCGATCGCCCGGGATTCACGGTCGATCTCGTTTTTGGCCAGCCCCATTGCCACCCGCATGAAAAACGCCTGTGGCAATTCAAAGCGCGTGCCCTGATGATGGATGAAATAACGGTCGTAGAGAGTCTGGAGGCCAAGATACGTGAACCGGAAGTCACCTTTGGGCTGAATCGCCCTGCCTAGTTGTTCCAGGTCATACTGGCCCAGCACCGGATCGAGTAGTTCCAATTCGATGCCCCGTCGAATGTAACGCTCAAAATACTCGGCGTAATTTTCTTCCATCTCGCCACCAGTGGCGGTTTCGAAGTGACCACTGAGAAATCCGAGCGCCTCGGAGCGGATCTTGTCCAACAACAACCGGGCAGCCACGTAGCTGTAATCGGGCGACTGCTCGATTCTGAGGCGCGCGGCCATGATCAAGGTCTCGGTCACCTCGTTTTCGGGCACGCCATCGTACAGGTTACGTTGCGCCTCGCTCAGTATCCAGTTGACATCCGCATCCTCCAAAGACTGACAGGCCTCCTCCACCAGTCGCTGCATACGCATTTCATCCAGGGGCTTGCGATGGCCTTCTGCGTCAGTCACGTGCAAGGAGGTCTGGCGTGTTCGTTTTTCCGCTTTTTCTTTCTCCGTTCGCAGTCGTTTGCGCTCCTCACGGTAGAGCACATAGGCGCGCGCCACCTTGTGATGTTCACCGCGCATCAGCGCCAACTCCACCTGATCCTGAATGTCCTCGATATGGATGGTGCCACCACTGGGTAGTCTGCGCATCAAGGCTTTGACCACCTGTTCGGTCAGTTCGGCACAGGTGTCATGAATCCTCCGGCTGGCAGCTGCCTGCCCTCCTTCGACCGCCAGAAAGGCCTTGGTGATGGCGACCCGGATCTTGCCGGCATCAAAGCCTGTTAGCTTGCCATTACGGCGGATGACCTTGAGCTCCACCGGAATCATCGCCTGCACTTCCGCACTCAGATCGGCTGGAGCAAAGGTTTCTGCAGGATGGACCTGCGGACTGACGAGATTGGAATCCATGACTGCCTCCCTTGGGGTTATACAGGAATAAAACGCTTACAAACACTATAGACTGTGTTCTTGAAATACGTCAACCCCAATATACTGTGTTTTTTGTGTGCATAGGCTGTGCACAGACTGTGGATAAAATTTTTCTGCTCCCCGACCATGTCTTTGGCACAATATGGCAGGAGAGGAGCGACGCCCCTGGATAAGAAACATAACGAGTAAGCCATGCCCAACCCCAAATATACCCACGCACCGCCGACTTTGACCTCTATCTTGCTCAAATGGGTAAGGCGGATCTTCCCAACCCCTCAAGCCATTGCCCTGACCCTGCTATTGGTCGTGGGTTTCCTGGCCGTCATCATCCTGGCCGACATGCTGATGCCGGTATTTGCTTCACTGGTCATCGCCTATCTGCTCGAGGGCCTGGTGGAGACTTTGGAACGCAGGCAGTTGCCGAGGTTGGCAGCGGTGGTGATTGTGTTCGTAGGTTTCATGGCACTGTTGTTGTTCACCTTCATCGCCCTTCTGCCCTTGCTTTATCACCAGTTGGCAGAATTGATGCAGCAGCTTCCGGCCATGGTGACACATGGGCTGGCCATGTTGAACCGGTTACCCGAGTCCTACCCGAATTTCATCAGTCATGAACAAATCAACGAAATGATCGCCGCGATCAGGCAGCAGTTGCTCAACATGGGGCAGTCACTGGTGACCTATTCCTATTCTTCCCTGGTCAACATCATTTCAATCATCGTCTACGTCATCCTGGTGCCGCTATTGGTGTTCTTCTTTCTCAAGGACAAAGAGAACATATTGGCATGGTTAAAGCAATTTCTGCCCAGGGACATACATTTGACTGCGCAGGTCTGGCATAACGTGGATGCCCAAATAGGGAATTATATTCGTGGCAAAGTGATCGAGATTTTCATCGTTTTTGGAACCAGTTACCTGACCTTTTCCCTATTGAACCTGAATTATGCCTTGCTATTGGCTGTCATCGTCGGTCTGTCGGTGATCATCCCGTATATCGGTGCCACAGTGGTAACCTTTCCCGTCTTGATCGTGGCTTATTTTCAGTGGGGATTGAGCGACCCCTTCTGGTATATCACCATTGCCTATTTTGTCATCCAGGCCTTCGATGGAATGTTACTGGTTCCCTTGTTATTTTCAGAGGTGGTCAATTTGCATCCAGTGGCCATCATCGTTGCCATCCTGTTCTTTGGAGGGCTGTGGGGCTTTTGGGGAGTTTTCTTCGCAATTCCCCTGGCCACCCTGGTGGAGGCGGTTTTGAGCGCCTGGCCCAGGGTGAAGCAGGAAGAAAAAACCGGGCATGCGCAAGGACACAAACCACACATGGGCAAACGTCGTTACAGACGAGGCAAAGCTGTACAACGGACTCACAAGAAGCCGAAGCCGATCAATCACCCTGCAACTCCTTGAGAGTGTCCAGCACCTCATCCACGTGACCTTTGACTTTAACCTTACGCCATTCAGCGGCCAATCTGCCCTCTGGGTCGATGATGAAGGTGCTGCGCTCGATTCCCAGCACATCACGGCCAAACATCTTTTTCTGTTTCAGAACCTCAAACAGCTTGCATAGCGTCTCTTCCCGGTCAGAGATCAATTCGAACGGGAGCTGCTGTTTTGCCTTGAAATTCTCGTGTGTTTTCAGGCTGTCTCTGGATACCCCATAAATTTCCGCACCCAGTGATTGAAATTCTTGGTAATGATCCCGAAAATCACGCCCTTCCTGTGTGCACCCGGGTGTGTGGTCCTTGGGATAAAAATACAGCACCACATATTTTCCCTTCAGATCGGACAGCTTGACTGTCTGATTTCCAGTGGCAGGCAACTCGAAATCCGGCACCTGCTGTCCCAATTGCACGCTGGTTTCCATCAATGCTTCTCTCCGGTTTAGATGATAGGTTTTATGGGTTCGAAAATAGCATCCACCTGTAGTTGCTCACATATATCAAGAAATTCGTCCCGCAGGGAAATCACCGATACTTGCTCTGGAATCCTCAATAGCATGTGAATCGTGCAGATATTCGACCCATCATAGGGCATGCGATAACAGCTGCAGCGAAGATCCTGCAGCCCGATGCCCTGGCCACTAAAGAATCCAATCAGATCCTCGAGGACCCCCATCCGTTCTCTGGCAACCACATCGGCCACGTATAAAAGAACGTTCTCCTCCTCGGATTTTGGATCATCGGGAAGACGGTGGAAATGGACGTGTCCTGATTGAGCCAGGCCCGCCAATAAATTCTCCAGCCGGGCAATATGATTCCAGTTACCTTCAACCTGGACAAATCCGGCACTGCCACCGGTCATCCGGGTCATGCGGCACTCTTTGACATGACACTCGCATTCGCGAACTCCTGAAATGACGCGTTCAAACAACCTTCCCTGATGATCTCCGATTGCCGTGACAATCAACTGCATGCTTCACCCAAAGTCAGAACTTCTTTGTTTAGGTTACAATGGTGGAGTTTTCGCGACAAAAAAACAACGGATATTTTCCCATGCTAGAAATCGAATACGATCTGCAAGAAACTGACCTCACTGCACTGACCGAGCATCAACTCCAGGAGAAAGAAGAATTTCAGAAGATTCTAAAGCGCCATGAGATCACATTTCCAGCTGTCCTGTCTTTCATTGCAGCCTTTGTGGGTTTTTTTTACGGTAATCTACCTGGAGCCATATATATCGCTATTATCGCAATTCTGTGGCATTACCTCACTCCATATACAATTAGACGATCCGCACGAAGTCGTGCACTCAAACTCTATAGCACAGAAGACCGGGCCAAACTCATGGGCCGTTACAAACTTCGTATCGAACCCCAGGTATTGATGGTTATCCATGGTAAAGAGGAAGAACCCATCCCCTGGGGTGATGTCATCAGGATCGATGTCACCAAGCGTCACGTTTTTATTTACCTTGACCTCGACATGGCCATTACCATTCCCCGCAAAAAGGTCAAGGGGGATCTTGACAAGTTCCTTAAAATCGCCAACAAGCGAATTGCAGAATTCTCTACCTAAATCAGACGCTCACTTTCCATTTTCACCCAATGTTGCCCTATCTTCGCCACGGTAGCATAGAAACGCTCCGTGGCGACCCTCTCCATGTCCTGAAAGAATCTGAAACCCCATGGACCTATATACTTGTTGAATATTTCCCTCTGTTTCATAAAATCATCGACCTGCAGTAAAGCCATGACCTCAAACAGGGCAGAAAGGTGATCTTCCGGTTCACCGACTTTATTCATTCTGGCTATCCCTATTTGGTTCAATTTTGTACGTAATTCCATCAATGGCACATGGTTCAGCTGTCCGGTCAAATACCAGGATGCATAAGGCAATACCTCACCCCTGGTCACCCCAAGAAAAATGGTGTGAAAATCTCTTTCCAAACTATAATGGTCTGTCTTGTCCACTGCATCACTTAGGCATTCCAACTCCTTGTTAAGCCTTTCACTTCCCGTATCCCATAATGAACCATTTTGTTTGATTATTTCCAACAAGCAAGGACTGGGAACCTCCCTCAACAAGAATGACAAAAGCAGGTATATCTCCTCACGGCTCACCAAGGTCCTTACAACCGCATCAGTTTTCATGTTTCAACATATCCTGTACCCTGCAGTTTTCGCACATCAGTAATCGACGTTTGTGGCCATGATCTGAAAACATTGCATTTCGTGACACTTTTGACAATATGCTCTCTATCATCCGCCTGGAAGTGAACACTTTCCCACATTCTATACAAGGGAATGGAGTCTCCTCATATAGAATCTGCTGCTCCCTTACTGCCTTTCTATCGGTTAACAGTCTTGGATTCATTTTTATCGCATTTTCCGGGCATACATTTTCACATAAGCCGCATTGGACACAATTGATTTCCATGAATTTCAACCGGGGTTGCTGCTCACCCGGGGCCAATGCCTTTGTTGGGCAGATCCCCACGCACGCCATACATGCTGTACATTGGTTCTGGTCGATGATCAAACCTCCCATCGGAACTCCCAACGGCAATTCGACAACTTGCTGCGACGTTCTTTCCGTATTACCGCACAAGTGATCCAGTGCCATTCTCAACACATCCCTTTTGTCAGCCATTGCAGCAAAATCCGCGCTTTCAGTTTCGTTAACCCGACCTGTTTTTGTCGGTTCCTCTTTGGACCCTTCAAACCATCCTATTGGATTGACGCCAACACCTAATCCCTCCAGCAACCGATTCACCCAGAACATCTGATGTTCTACATTTTTTATGCTTTTCTTTGTCAGTCCATCCCTGTGCAACCGCACCACCTTACCCCCATAGCACAAAGCAGCCAACCAGATTTCAGGCCCACATGCAGCTACAGATTCCACCTCAATCAAAAGCTCTTCTGCTGTGCCAATTTGCTTAGGGTCGACTGAATCCGCGTGAATAATTACAATCTTTTTCCGCCCATCTCTCAGCCCATGCATTAATTGATTCAGTATCTGTTCTCTAGTTGGGCTTTGATAACTTAATGCTCCAGTAGGGCAGACATTGGTACAATCCCCACACCCCTGACAAAGATATGGATCGACACTGATCCTATGCCCCTGGGATACTATTGCTTCAGCACTGCATACATCCAGACACGCTTGGCATCCCCTGACATTCTGAGGCCCATGGGCACAAATGTCTTCCTGATAAGAAAAGTATTTAGGTTTCTCGAATAC
>JALVSV010000392.1 GCA_027024125.1 Methylothermaceae bacterium
GTGCACTCATCCCCCTGCAGTCGCTGACAGACTTCCACACCGTCGATACCAGGCATTTTGATGTCGAGAAGGATCAGGTCCGGCGGCCGGGCGGTAACGCTCAGCAAGGCGGTTTCGCCATCCAGGGCGGTGCGAACCCGATGCCCCGCTTCTTCAAGGAATTTCTGCAACAACTGCACATTTTCTATTTTGTCATCGACGATGAGGATTTCATGCTGACTCATAATGCTCACCCCTGGTGTGCGGCTTTTGAAAATGGCCGGGCATCTCTAATTATTAGAGGTACCCTTATCGGCTTGGAACTCAAGCTGACCGATCCGGTGATTCCCTGATGGCTTTTAATAATTCCCCATACTGCATGTTTTCGACCAACGTGTTCAGCATCTTCACCAATTCCGGGTCAAGCGGCTCGATACGTTTCAGTGCCCGGGCCATTTCGTCCCGGTTCAACAGGACTGCGGCATCATAGAGTTCATCCAGTCGTTCAGGTTCCAGCTCAGCCAGCCTGGTTCGGAGAGCGTCTGAAGTGATTTTCCCGTCGGAATCCGCTCCGGATTCACGGTTTCTTTCACGAAGATAGCGCAACCCCAGGTATCGCTCCATGACTGCATAGATTTCGTTGAGGTCATAGGGTTTGGCAACCAGTTCGTCCATACCGGCCTCCAGCAGCTGTTGCCGCTTTTCGCGCTGGAAACTGGCAGTCAGTGCAATGATATATACATCCCTGCCACCGGGCAGTTCACGTATCTTTCTGGTGGCTTCCTCTCCGGACATGACCGGCATCCGCTGGTCCATCCAGATCAGATGAGGACGCCACTTCTTGAATATTTCGACGGCTTCCAGACCGTTTTCAGCTTCCATTACGGGCAGTTTCAGGTCTTCGATCAGCTTTCTCAACAACAGTCGCGCTTCCTTCCGATCATCCACGATCAGGATCCGGAAGCTTTTTTGTCCTGGGGCAAGGCCGATGATTTTTTCCGTGTGATTGACGCTGTCATTCGCCTGCTCACTCTGCGACCCCGGTTCGTAAGGAATGGAAACCCTGAAAACGCTGCCCTTTCCCACCTGGCTGTGTACCGTGACGTCCCCACCCATCAATCTTGCATATTGCCTGACGATGGACAGTCCCAGACCGGTACCCGTATTACTGGACGCGGAACCGGTCTGGACGAAAGGTTCGAAGATTCTTTCCCTGTCCGCTGGCGCGATCCCTTTCCCCGTGTCTTCCACTTCTATGTTCAACCATTTTTCCTTCATCCCGACCCGCAGGGTGATACCGCCCCGGTCTGTATATTTGATCGCGTTACTCAGCAGGTTGAGGATGATCTGCTTCAGTTTCCCCGCGTCGACGCAGATGATGGGGTCATTGTTGTTTTCCCACTGGGTTTCGAGAGTCAGTCTCTTCCCCGCAGCGCGTTCCCGGACCAGATCCACGACATCGAGAATCAATGAATGCAACTGGACCGTTTGTGGTTCCAGAGCCATCTTTCCGGCTTCCACCCGGGACAGGTTCAAAACATCGTCGATCAGGGACAACAGAAATTGCCCGCTTTTATGAACGATCTTCAGATATTGTTTGCGCTCCGGATCCCGCTCACCGTTTTTCAACAGGATATCAGTGAAACCCAGGATCGCGTTGAGAGGGGTCCGCAACTCATGACTCATATTGGCCAGAAAAACGGATTTTGCCTGACTCGCCGTTTCGGCCGCCTCACAGGCAAGCGCCAACTCCCGGCTCAATCGCTGATAACGCCGCCGCTGCCAGAAGAAAAAGCCCATGAAAAACAAGGCAAACAGCGTCAAGCCGGTAGAGAGAATCACAATGGTGGCCCATTGTCGCAGTTGAGCCGACTGATGCGTCAGGACCTTCATTTGAGCGGATATCTTTTGCTCCTGGTCCTGGATTCGATGATCCAGTCTGCCGATCGTTTTTCGTTGATCCGCCAAAACTTTGTTTCTTGCCTCGATTTCCCCACGTTGTTCATGCAATTCGCTGGCATATTGCTCAGATTGCAGCTTCAGGTCCCGGGCACGTTGCCGGGCCTGTAACAATTCATGTTGCAGGGTTTGCAGATCCGCTGTTTTCTCTTCCAGGGATGTTTTCAAAGAGGCCAATTCCTGTCTGAAATTTTTGTCTTGTTGCTTCAAATACGTGATTTCCTGGCGTTTTTTTTCCAGCTCAGCCCTCTTGTCGGCTATCTCCCGTTTCATCCGTTCGAGTGTCAGGCGATTGGCCTCGATATGCTGTTGTTGCTCCCGCAATTTCTCAAGGGTGGATTTGAACAGCCTGTTGACGGCGATTTCCCTGCCCCCCAATAAAATCAGGTCCGGGGAGATCGCCAATTTCCTGTTTTTCAGCAATTTCTGGTTGATGCGAAAATGAATTCTCCGCGCCGCATCCTGGTACAAATCGATCATGATCGGGGGATAGCCTTTGGCACCATAGGAAATGACCAAAACAGGCCTGCCCTCGGTTCTGGCAATCAATGTGGAATTGAATTGTCTCAGACCCTTGCCCAGATACACGAGCTGGGCGTCTTCCGGCAGCCTGGCCGGATCGGTTGTTGTGGTGACAGTGACGGGAAGGCCTTTTATCTCGAGCCCTCTCACCAGGCGTTTCAATACGGGCCCGAGCCGGGAGTCGCGTTCGATGACGTGGATATGGAAATTTTTCAGGCGTCGTTCGTCCGGCCAGGTGACGTTTCTGGCCAGATTGAAGATGTACGCACTGATCAACTCCTCACGGGGAACAGAATCGGCAGCCTTTGCTACCATGGAGGGCACGACCAACCAGAGAAGGCAGACAAAGGCCTGCAACCGGGGACGATACATGATTTTGGCACGCCCTGGAGACGCGTAATAATTTTTATTCGACAAGAGGTGGGATCCTGTAATGAACCGTATCGTTTGTCATATCGATTCAGGGCAAGGTCGGAATATGAGCGAAGCCCAGGGTTACTTATCCAAGTTTGGATTTTAGATTGATTATAGTGGTTATGCCATTTGGATGCTCCAAATGAAGAAGACACCCGCAACGCAATCCAAAAAATCAGTGCATGCCTGTCAAGCCTCGCCGGCTTCCTCCACCTGGGCAGCTTCGATGACGGCGTTCAGATCCTCCATGAACCGGGCCGTATCGATGCCGGCCAAGCCTTGCGGTACCAGAGGACTGGCCAGATAGCCGTCTTGGAAGGTTTCGAGCTCCATCTTTTTTTCCATATATATGTAAAAAAATATATATAATGAACTTTCTGATGTGTCTCCCTTGAAGGTGAGGCTTGGCTTATCCAACATGACCATGAGGTGCCCGGATTATGTCGACAATCGCTGATGATCGCCCGGTGGTTGAAACGAAGCGCCTGAATTTCTTCGAGCGCTATCTGTCCCTGTGGGTGGGGTTGTGCATGGTGGCCGGTATCGGCCTGGGCCGTGGCTTTCCAGAAATGACTGGCAGGTTGCGGGCGCTGGAGTTCGATCAAAGTCAGATCAACATCCCGGTTGCGGTACTGATCTGGCTGATGATCTATCCGATGATGCTGAAAATCGA
>JALVSV010000393.1 GCA_027024125.1 Methylothermaceae bacterium
GTCAAGGGAGTGGAGGCGAAGGGCGCTGGCATCGAATTGTCAGAGGGTGTGCGGGGTTATCTCAGAGCCTCTGAAATCAAGCGTGACAAGGTGGAAGATGCCCGTACCCTCCTAAAGGAAGGAGACGAGGTGGAGGCCAAGTTCATCGGTGTGGACAAAAAGAACAAGATGATCATGTTGTCCATCAAGGCCAAGGATGAGGAAGAGGAAAAAGCGGCTCTCAAGGATTACACTCAGCAGGCAGCGGGGGCTCCGACCTTGGGAGATCTGTTCAAGGAACAGATGGAAGACAAGGGATAATTCTACCGGTGATCAATCGATGAGGGGGCGTTAAGCGCCCCCTCTTTCTTTGTGGAGGGTGTCCGTGAATAAATCTGAATTGATCGAAAATCTGATTCAGCGATTGGCCACAGAAAAAGGCATCGATCTCAATGCCAAGGATGCGGAATTGGCTGTCAAGAGCATTATCGAACATCTGAGTGATGCCTTGGCCCATGGTGAAAGAATCGAAATCCGTGGTTTCGGAAGCTTTACCTTGAGATATCGTCCACCGCGGGTAGGGCGCAACCCCAGAACTGGAGAAGCGGTACCGTTACCGGCAAAACACGTTCCCCATTTCAAGGCGGGGAAGGATCTGCGTGAGCGCGTCAATACGCGGGCGCAACAGAAATAGCTGCACAACTGTCTTCCAGGAGCCTAACCCATGTTGGATCCCCTCAGCTTGCGTCAATCCCTTGATGATGTGGCCCGTCAGCTTGCGCGGCGAGGCTTCGTTCTGGACAAGAAGGCATACCGGACACTCGAAGAAAAACGCAGGGCGCTTCAGACCCGCACCCAGGCCCTGCAAAATGAGCGCAACACCCGTTCCAGGTTGATCGGTCAGGCCAAGGCGAGGGGAGAAGACATAGCTCCTTTGCTGGCCGAAGTGGGTCAATTGGGTGAGCAGCTCAAAGACTGTGAGCAAGCGCTTTCAGAAGTTCTGGCGCAACTCGAGAACCTGCTGCTTGCTCTGCCCAACCTGCTTGATCAGGATGTCCCCGAGGGTCGGGACGAGAGCGACAATCTCGAGATCGACCGTTGGGGTGAACCGCCAAAATTTGAATTTGAGCCCAGGGACCATGTGGATCTCGGTGTCGGGATGGGGCTTGATTTTGATGCTGCAGCCAAAATCACCGGTTCCAGGTTCGTTGTGATCAAGGGGGAATTGGCACGGCTCCATCGGGCCCTGATCCAGTTGATGCTCGATATTCATACAAGCGAGCACGGCTATACCGAGGTCTATGTGCCTTATCTGGTCAATGCCGACTCCCTGCTGGGTACCGGCCAACTTCCAAAATTCGAGGAGGATCTGTTCCGGGTCGAGCACGATCCCCCCTGGTACCTGATTCCGACCGCCGAAGTGCCTGTGACCAACCTGGTTCGTGGTGAGATTCTCAGCGCCGGGCAGTTGCCTCTGAAGTTGGTGGCCCATACCCCCTGCTTTCGTTCCGAAGCGGGTTCCTACGGGAAGGACGTGCGTGGCATGATTCGTCAGCATCAGTTCGAAAAAGTGGAAATGGTCCAGATCACTCCACCTGAATATTCCAGCAAGGCGCATGAGGAGTTGACAAGCCATGCCGAGACGATTCTCAGGCGTCTTCGGTTGCCATACCGCAAGGTGCTGTTGTGTGCGGGTGATACCGGTTTTGCCTCCGCAAAGACCTATGATCTGGAGGTGTGGTTGCCGGGGCAGGGTAAGTATCGTGAAATTTCATCGTGCAGCAATTTCCGTGATTTCCAGGCCAGGCGAATGAAGGCGCGGTGGCGGAATCCGGAGACAGGCAATCCTGAGTTGGTGCACACATTGAATGGATCGGGGTTGGCAGTCGGCAGGACTTTGGTGGCGCTGATGGAAAATTATCAACAGGCCGATGGCTCGATTCGGGTACCAGAGGCTCTGCAGCCCTATCTTGGCGGTCTGGAGGAAATAGGAAGATAGAAAGATACCAACAGAAAGAGAATTTTGCGTAGGGGATGCGAAGATTAACCAAGACGGCGAAATTCCGATCATCTTTGCTTCCCCGGTTTGATGAGATCGGATCGGACTTTTGGAGATTCGCCTCTGAACATTATGCAGCTTGTGTGGTTCGGGAACTCTGTCCTTGGGACGCCGTAAACCCCTCCCTTTGGGCTTGACGGCAGACCCCCCGAACCTCTTGCAATTGGGCAGAGCTGTTGAAACATTACAGGCAAATTTGGAGAAAAAGAATGAAAATCATGCTGCTGGGTGCGCCAGGTTCCGGCAAGGGGACCCAGGCACAGTTCATATGTGAACGTTATGGCATTCCCCAGATCTCTACGGGTGACATGCTACGGGCGGCGGTCCGCGAAGGGAGCGAATTGGGGAAAAAGGCCAAGGCCATCATGGATGCCGGGGAATTGGTGCCTGATGACCTGATTCTTGACCTGATCAAAGAGCGAATCGCTCAGCCCGACTGCGCCAAGGGGTTCCTGCTCGACGGGTTTCCCCGTACCATTGCCCAGGCGGAAGGACTGGAAAAGCTGGGGGTTCAGCTCGACTACGTCATTGAAATAGATGTGCCCGATGAAGAGATCGTCAAGCGTCTGAGTGGTCGTCGCGTGCACCCCGCTTCTGGAAGGACCTATCACCTGCTTTACAATCCACCCAAGGAGGATTGCAAGGACGACGTGACAGGAGAGCCGCTGATTCAACGCGACGACGACAAGGAAGAGACGGTGCGCAAACGCCTGGAGGTTTATCATCGTCAGACTGCCCCCCTGGTCGAGTTGTATCGTCACAAGGCCGGGCAAGGCAAGGTGCAGTTCTACACGGTGCCGGGCCTGGCGAGCGTCGAGGTGATACGTGAACGAATCTTCCAGATTCTGGGAGCTGACTGAATTCCTTCACAAGGCTCGCGGGGGAATGGTTTGGAAGAGCCGAAGGCAACTTCAAACCAGTCATGAGGTCGAATTGTCATGACCACGTCTTTATAACACGTAAAGGATTTTGAAGGGGCAGGTGTTCTGCTTCGAAAAACGCCGTGAATACTTCCCTGCAGGCTCCACGCCGGCCTCACTGTCGGCGAGGCTTTTGAAGCAGACCACCTGCACCGGCTTGGATAGATGACGGAGCCCTGGTCCAATTGTGAAGCTGACTCCAACCCCTTAAAATGAATCGATTTATTCAAATTTAACCATTGCCCGGACAACCAGGATTAGACATGGGAAAGACTCTATACGACAAGATTTGGGATGCGCATGTGGTTCGGACCGATCCGGATGGCAGTTCCCTGCTCTATATTGACCGCCAGCTCATTCATGAAGTGACTTCCCCCCAGGCATTTGAAGGTCTCCGGCTGTCAGGCCGTAAACCCTGGCGTCCCGAGGCCAACCTGGCGGTGGCCGATCATAACGTGCCTACCAAGGACCGGGACAAGGGAATCGCCGATCCCGTCTCGCGTCTGCAGGTGGAAACCCTGGAAAAGAACTGCCACGAGTTTGGTGTCCCGGTGTTTTCCATGAGCGACCACCGCCAGGGTATCGTCC
>JALVSV010000394.1 GCA_027024125.1 Methylothermaceae bacterium
TGAAACTGGCACCCCGGATGGGCAAGGAACAGATCATGGTCGTCAATGTTTCCGGTCGTGGTGACAAGGATATCCATACCGTAGCCGAAAGGGAGGGGTTGAAGCTGTGAGCCGTATTCAAACCGTGTTCGACAGTCTGGCACAGGCTGGACGCAAAGCGCTGATTCCATTCATCACTGCCGGTGATCCCCGTCCTGAATTCACCGTACCCATGCTTCATGCCATGGTGGAAGCCGGAGCTGACATTCTTGAACTGGGGGTCCCTTTTTCCGATCCCATGGCCGATGGGCCGGTCATCCAGCGGGCGTCGGAGCGGGCCTTGGCCCATCATGTCTCGCTGCGCCAGGTGTTGGAAATGGTGACTGAATTCAGGCAACGCGATGACGAGACTCCGATCGTGCTGATGGGGTATCTCAATCCCATCGAGTGCATGGGGTATGAGGCTTTTACAGGAGCTGCCAGGCAGGCGGGTGTCGATGGTGTCCTCATCGTGGATCTGCCCCCGGAAGAGGCACGGGAGGAGATGTTGCCATTGCTGTATAAGGTTGGGATCGATCCCATTTTCCTGTTGGCGCCTACTAGTACGCCTGAGCGGGTCGAAAATGCGGACAATGCAGGCAGGGGATATCTATATTATGTCTCCCTCAAGGGCGTCACCGGTGCCGGACATTTGGACATCGATGAAGTTGCGCGCAAGGTGGCTGGTGTCCGCGCCTTGGCAGAGTTGCCGGTCGGCGTTGGGTTTGGGGTCAAGGATCCTGAGACAGCGGCGCGGATGGCGAGACTGGCGGATGCGGTCGTGGTGGGTAGCGCACTGGTGAGCAAAGTGGAGAAGTATGGCGATGATCTGCGTCGCGTCGAGGAAGAGATCGTGTCGCTGCTTGCAGCGATGCGGCGGGCGATGGACGAAGAGGTGACTTTGGCATGAGTTGGTTTCAAAAACTGGTACCGGCGCGCATACGCACAGAGGGCAGTCGCAGAGGGGCAGTCCCGGAGGGGTTGTGGAGCAAGTGTCCTGCCTGCAGCGCCATCCTCTACAAGGCCGAGCTTGAAAGAAATCAGGAGGTCTGCCCCAAGTGCAATCATCACATGCGGATATCGGGGCGGAGAAGGTTGCATCTGTTTCTCGATTCCCAACAGCGCGAAGAAATCGGCAAGGAGCTGAGTTCATCGGACCCTTTGAAATTCAAGGACACCAAAAAATATAAAGACCGGTTGCTCCAGGCACAAAAAAATACCGGGGAGACGGATGCCCTGGTCGTGGTGCGCGGCTTGCTGAAAGGCCAGCCATTGGTGGCGGCTGCCTTCAACTTCGCCTTCATGGGGGGGTCAATGGGGTCGGTGGTGGGTGAGCGGTTCGTGCGCGGAGTTCATCGGGCGTTGGAAGAAAAGATTCCTTTGGTGGTCTTTTCTGCCAGTGGTGGGGCACGCATGCAGGAGTCACTTTTGTCCCTGTTTCAGATGGCCAAGACCTCAGCCGCATTGGCACGGCTGTCCGGCGCGGGGCTACCCTATATATCGGTGATGACCGATCCTACGATGGGTGGGGTCTCCGCCAGTCTGGCGATGCTGGGAGATCTCAATATTGCCGAGCCCAATGCATTGATCGGATTCGCCGGGCCACGGGTGATCGAACAGACGGTTCGGGAGACATTGCCTGAAGGGTTTCAGCGGAGCGAATTCCTGCTCGATCACGGTGCTCTCGACATGATCGTCGACCGGCGCGATCTACGGGATACCATTGCTTCCCTGTTGGCCATCCTGACCCACGCCGAGGAGAGCCAGAGGCCGCCAGTCAAACTGCAGCCTGAGGAAAACGAGGTGGGGGCTGAAACGGTCCCTCCCCCCCAAGTGGAAGAAGAGGGTGCTGACGAGGACTGATGGACGGTTCGATTGTCTTGACGATTGGTTGGAATGGCAGCAGACATTGCATCCGCGCAAGATCGATTTGGGCCTCGAGCGGGTAAAGCGGGTATTTGCGGCGCTCCACCCAGGCTATCTTCCTCCAATCACCATCACGGTGGGAGGGACCAATGGCAAGGGTTCCTGTATCGCCCTGCTTGAGGCGATACTGTGTGCTCAGGGAATCTCGACCGGCTGCTACACCTCTCCCCATATTCTACGCTATAACGAACGTATACGCATTGCTGGCCAGCCCCAACCGGACGAGGCGATTTGTGAAGCCTTTGCCAGGATTGATGCCGTGCGCGGAGAGGCCTCCTTGAGTTTTTTCGAATTCGGTACTCTGGCCGCCCTGGATCTGTTTTCCAGAGCACAAGTGGAGGTCCAGTTGCTTGAAGTGGGTTTGGGGGGGAGGCTGGACGCCGTGAACATCATTGATGCGGATGTGGCAATCATCACCAGTATCGATATCGATCACAAGGAATGGCTCGGCGAGGATCGTGAGACCATCGGCGCTGAGAAGGCTGGGATTTTCCGCAGTCATAGACCGGCTGTGATCGGCGATCGGGTTCCCCCTCGTAGCTTGTTGGAACGTGCCAGGAAACTGGGTGTGCGTTTGAGCAGGATTGGTCGTGATTTCGATTGCCAGCTCCATGAGGCAGGATGGGACTGGTGTTCGGAAGATGATGTGTTGCGAAACCTCCCTTATCCTGCCCTGCCTGGCCGGCAACAATTCGATAATGCTGCGACGGTCATCGCGGCCATGCGAATGCTTGAAGCTAGACTCGATGTGAGCGAATCCGCTTTACGCCAGGGTTTGGAAGGAGTCCGTCTGCCTGGCCGTTATCAGAAGATTCCTGCTCAACCGGAGATTTTGCTCGATGTGGCCCACAATCCTCAGGCAGCTGGCCTCTTGGCTGATTATGTCAAAACCACTTATCCTGGGCGGCGGATTAAGGCGCTCTTTACCGTCATGGCAGACAAGGACCTCGAAGGAATCGTAGCCAGGATGAAGGATGTCGTGGATGTGTGGGCTTTGGCGCCATTACCCGCAAACCCGAGGACTGCTACTGAACCCAGGTTACTGGAGGCGTTCAAGGCTGTGGGGCTGACAAGTCCTCTGCATGGTTTCGACGGTTGGAAACAAGCGCTACAGACACTGATGCAGGATACAGAGGGGCATGATCTGATCCTTGTGTTTGGTTCGTTTTTTCTCATTGCAGAATTCCTGGCTGATCATGGACATTAGACTCAAAAGACGCCTGGCTGGTGGGGCTGTATTGGTATTGCTGGCAGTCATCTTCGTCCCGATGCTGTTTGAAGATGCTCTGCAGCACGAGAAATCATTCGATTGGACATTTTCTCCCGAACATCAATTGCTTGACAGCAACCGACTGGAAGTGGATTCTACCGGGATACAGCATCCCGTTTCACCGATCATCCCTTTGCCCTCTGCCTGGGCCGTCCAGGTGGGTAGTTTCCGCAGTTCCAAAAATGCCGAGGCATTGGTCGAGCAACTCAAGACTGCAGGTTTTCCGGCTTTTCTGGTTCCACCAGATGAGCATGCGAAGACTCTGTACAGAGTTCGGGTGGGTCCATTGCTCGATAAGGAAAAGGCAGTTGCTTTGGGTGAAAGGATTCGA
>JALVSV010000395.1 GCA_027024125.1 Methylothermaceae bacterium
GCGCGCGGCGCTGGCCGGATCGGGCATAGAGGCGGCGGCCGGCGAAGCGGCGGTGCTGGAGGCGGCGGCGCGGCCGGTGGACATGGTGATGGCGGCGATCGTCGGCGTGGCTGGGCTGAAGCCCACCCTGGCGGCGGTGGAGGCGGGCAATACCATCGCGCTGGCCAACAAGGAATGCCTTGTTTCTGCCGGAGAGCTGTTCATGCGACGGGCCGGGGAACTTGGCGTGCGCGTCGTGCCGGTGGATTCCGAACACAGCGCCATTTTCCAGTGCTTCGAGGCGCGCAACGGGGAACAGGTCGAAAAGATCACCCTGACGGCCTCCGGCGGGCCGTTCCGCACCCGCAGCGCGGAATCGCTGAAGGACGTGACGCCCGAAGAGGCCCTGAAACATCCGAACTGGGACATGGGCGCGAAGGTGACCATCGATTCAGCCACCCTGACCAACAAGGGGCTGGAGCTGATTGAGGCCTTCCACCTCTATCCGGTCACGGCGGATCAGCTGGACGCGGTGATCCATCCGCAAAGCATCGTGCATTCGCTGGTGTCCTACGTGGATGGCTCCACGCTTGCGCAATTGGGCATGCCGGACATGCGCACGCCGATCGCCTGCGCGCTGGCGCATCCGGAGCGCATCGAGGCGCCGGTGGAGCGGCTTGATCTGGCCCGGCTGGGGGCGCTGACATTCGAGGAGATCGACCCGGCGCGCTTTCCCGCGCCGTTCCTGGCCCTGGATGCGCTGAAGCAGGCGGGCAACGCCACGGCCATCATGAACGCGGCCAACGAGGTGGCGGTCGAGGCCTTTCTCGCCGGACGCATCGGCTTTGCGCAAATCGTCCCGCTGGCGGCGGAAACCCTGGAGAGCGCGGCGGCCAGCGGCACGCTTGGCGGGTTGAACAGCCTTGACGATGTCTGGCAGGCTGATTCATATGGCCGCACCCGGGCGCTGGAGCTGGCCCGGGCCTTGTAATCCTAGGCAAATGTTAAGGTCATTATCTCATTTTCGCCATGAGGCGCCCGCATAAGGGATGCCTGTGAACATACCGGAGTCATTCATGGACCTCACAAGTCTGCTTTCCGCGCCATTTTCGTCCATCTGGACCATTCTGGGATACATCGTGCCTTTCTTGGGCGTGATGACGTTCATCGTTTTCTTTCATGAATTCGGCCATTTCATCGTCGCGCGCTGGTGCGGGGTGAAGATCGAGGCCTTTTCCATCGGCTTTGGCCGCGAGATTTTCGGCTGGAACGACAAGCACGGCACGCGCTGGAAGATCGCCTGGCTGCCGCTTGGCGGGTATGTGAAGTTCGAGGGTGACGAAAACGCCGCCTCTGTGCCTTCGGAGGAGGTGCGCCAGAACGCCAGCGAGACGAGTTTTTACGGCAAGCCGTTGTGGCAGCGGGCGCTGATCGTGGTGGCCGGACCGATGGCCAACTTCCTTTTGGCCATAGCGATTTTTTCCGCCACCTTCATGATTGTCGGCGTTTCGGTATCTGATCCGGTTGTCGATACGGTCATCGCGGATTCCGCGGCCGCCGAGGCGGGCCTGAAGCCGGGAGACCGTTTTGTTTCCATCAATGGACAGCCCGTCAAGAGTTTCATGGACGTGCGCCGGATCGTCAGCGCGCGTGCTGGCGAGAAACTGGCCACGGTGATTGACCGGGCCGGCCGCAAGCTGACGGTGATTTTGACGCCCAGGATCAAGGAAGTGCCCGATGGCCTTGGCGGCAAGACCCGGGTCGGCATGATTGGCGTGACGCACAATGTCTCCAAGGATGCGCATTTCGAGCGCAAGAATCCCGCAGAGGCGTTGAAAATGGGCGTGGAGCAGACCTGGCAGATCGTTGCCGGCACCATGTCCTATCTGAAAAAGCTGGTGGCGGGCGAGGCCAAGTCCGATCAGGTGGCCGGGCCGATCCGTATCGCGCAATATACATCCGTGGCGGCTTCGGTGTCCTTCGCGGTGCTTGTTCAGCTGGCGGGCATCCTGTCGGTGAGCATTGGCCTGGTCAATCTGTTCCCGGTGCCCATGCTGGATGGCGGGCATCTGCTCTATTACCTGATCGAGGCGGTGCGCGGAAAACCGCTTGGCCAGAGCGCGCAGGAGCTGGGCTTCAAGGTGGGACTGGCGCTTGTGTTGGCGCTTATGCTGGCGACGACGTTCAATGATATCCTGCATCTGTTTTCTTCGTAGGCGGATGCGGGATGGAGACGGGGAATCCGGAGAGATGAAAAAAATGTCCCGAGCCTGTTTGCATTGGGATTCAAAAATCGTAAAAGATACGAATGATTCATCTGCACCGGGTTTGGGTGGCGCGGTAATTGGGGACTTAACTGTCTGATGAACAAGAATAAAATAATGATCGCCGGACGTTTCGCCATTGCGCTGCTTCTGGCCTTGCCGGTGCTTGGCGCCCTTGGCTTGGCGCGGCCCGCGCTGGCGGCGGGTATTTCGCGCATCATCGTCGAGGGCAATCAGAGGGTGGAACCGGAGACCGTGCGCGCCTATTTGCAGGTGGCGCCGGGAGATCCGTTCGACCCCGAACGCATTGACGAATCCCTCAAGGCGCTGTTCCAGACCGGCCTGTTCTCGGATGTGCAGATCCTCAGGCGCGGCAATGCGCTGGTGGTGCGCGTCGAGGAAAACCCGATGATCAACCGGGTGAACTTCGAGGGTAATTCGGAAATCAAGGACAAGGACATCGCCAAGGAAGTCAGCTTACGCGAGCGCATGATGCTGACGCGCGCGCGGGTGCAGGCGGACGTGCAGCGCATCATGATGGTTTACCGCCGCGCCGGGCATTATGGCGTGCGCGTCGAGCCGAAGATCATCCGGCTGCCGCAGAACCGCGTCAATCTGGTGTTCGAGATCGACGAGGGCAAGGCGACCACGGTGCGCTCCATCAAGTTCCTCGGCAACCGTGCCTTCTCTGACGGCAAGCTGCGCGATGTCATCACCACGTCCGAGCATGCCTGGTGGAAGTTCTTCTCCACTTCCGACCGTTATGATCCCGACAGGCTGGCCTATGACAAGGAGCTGCTGCGGCGCTTTTATCTGAAGCATGGCTTCGCCGATGTGCAAATTCTTTCGGCGGATGCGGAGCTGGCCCCGGATGGCGAGAACTTCTATATCACCTTCACCATCGAAGAGGGGCCGCAATACAGGATCAAGGATGTCGTGGTGAATGCCGGCGACACCGATCTTGATCCGGCCAGACTGCGCAAGAAAGTGGAGACGCGGCCGGGCGATATCTATGACGCTTCCAAGGTGGACAAGTCCATCGAGAAGATCACCGTAGAGGCCGGCAAGGCCGGGTTCGCTTTCGCTCAGATTCAGCCGAATATCGAGCGCGACGCCGAGGCGAAGACGCTGACGGTGTCCTACAATGTGCAGGAAGGGCCGCGCGTCTATATCGAGCGCATCGACATCGTGGGCAATACACGCACCCTGGATTCCGTTATCCGCCGCGAGCTGCGGCTGGCCGAGGGCGACGCCTACAACCGCATTCTGGTGGACAGGGCGCGGCGCAGGCTCACGGCG
>JALVSV010000396.1 GCA_027024125.1 Methylothermaceae bacterium
GTTCAGATACTAGGTGGGACCGAAAGCCTAACCCGTCAGGACTGGCGTACCACCCTGGATGTCAATCTGTTAGCTCCTTTCCTTCTAATTCAGGCGTTACTTCCTGAGTTGGAAGCTGCGAAGGGTTGCGTGGTAAATATTGGTAGCATCCACGCACACCAGACCAAGAGGAACTTTGTTGCTTATGCTGCCAGTAAGGCCGCCTTGGCCGGTATGACCCGCGCTTTGGCCATCGATCTTGGGTCACGCGTGCGTGTCAATGCTATTGAACCTGCTGCTATTGAGACAGAGATGCTCAATGCCGGTTTTGCCGGAAAACCGGAACTTTATGCCAAACTTGAGCGTTGTCATCCGCAACAGCGCCTCGGTCAACCCGAAGAAGTTGCCAATCTTGCACTTGCTATAGTTGGGGGAGGAATGAACTTCCTACACGGCGCTTGCATCGGCTTGGATGGTGGCATTAGTAGTAGTTTGTTTGATCCAGGATCAATAAATGGGCTTTGATCATTGGTGACACCCATGCTTTTTATTAGGTTATTAGGCCAGCATATTTTCATTAACCCGTGTGCTTTTCTCCGCGTGTTGAGCGATAAGCAGTGCGGAAAAAATTTCCTGGGAGCGCCGGCGTCTCTCCGGCCAGAGAGCACCGCTACATTTGGGAAAGTACCCGTAGTTCCGGTGGAAAAATTTATGTCTACGTGCTTATAAATATCAAGCTATCCAGCCAAATTTTGTTCAATGAATTACAGCCGGATAATATATGCAGCAATTACCGCTTTGCCCTGTTTCGGGGGGTATTCAACATTTCTCAAGAATCAAAAATACTAAGGAGTAGCTCAGATGGTAATCCTGCAGGCTGGAGTAGCCAAGAGCGGTAATTTTTGGCTTTATAAAATCATTCAAGAAATTATTGGCTGCAGTAACTTTGAAAAGAAAAGCTTTATTAGAGCACAACCAATTTACGAAGTGGCAAAAGCTTGGGATTTGAGTTATAAGCAGCAAGCTGATATCGATGTTTTAGATATTGAATCCCACAAGTGTTTCTTTCGAATCAGCTCCATCTTCCGCATGCCCATCGAAAATATAGATGATTATATTCGCCAGTGCAATCACGTGTGGACGCACTCCGCTTTCTGCGAACAGAGTATGGTTGTGCTGTCAAAATTCGATAAAGTTGTTTACATCATTAGAGATCCACGGGACGTTGCTATTTCTATGTCCAGGTTTGTGTTCACTCCATATATGAGGAAATACTATCCTAAGGTGAATGAACCTGATCCTGATACTTATTTGAAACGCCAACTTGAGGGTTTAATCAGGCATTGGGTGCAACACGTTGGTGGCTATCTAATACATAAAAAGGATTTGCAAATCCACATCGTCTTCTACGAACGGTTGTTACACTCCTTTGACATTGAAATAAACCATCTCCTTGAGTATCTAGGCATTGAGCTGGATAAGGAAGTTATAGAACATATCAAGAGCGAAGTCGATTTGATGTGTATGAAAAGTGAGAACCCACACCATGTGCGAAAGGGCAAGTCTGGTGAATGGATCAACGCATTGACCGATGCTCAGAAAAATCAAGTGATTCGCATAGCAGGTCCAATGTTTGAGATCCTGAATTACCCTATTTATGATAAATCTATCAATGATGGGGTTTTACCTTGCATGCCAGTTAAATTAACTTCTGGACAGATCGAAAAGGCGATAGCACATGCAAAGCGAAAAAACTTGACAGAAAAATTTAGACGTGTTTATGCATTCATTGCCGGCTAACAGTCAAGCGATGCTACAATGAAAAGCAGTACATCGGTCTGCTGTTTAGAGCTTATCCGAATAACCCTGCATTCCGAAATGCGATGATACCGAAGACGAAATGCAACAATGCGGTGTAATTGTCTGCCTTCTTCTCCCAACGTATGAGAATCCGGCGGAACCGGTTGAGCCAACTGTGGGTGCGTTCCACCACCCAGTGTCTTGGTCGGTAACCAGGAATTTCCTTGCACGCCCGGGCTTCTTCGCCCCGCGCCCGGATATGGGGAATGAAACCCGCCGCCCTGAGCCAATCGCGTATCTCGGTATAATCATAACCCTTGTCCAGGCACAGATTGACCTCGTGGTCATTCAGATCCGGGTAGGACACTGGCACACTGTGCAGCGTCTCTTTGAGCAATTTCATGTCGTGACGATTGGCTCCGGCCACCGCAGCTCCCAGTACCACTCCGCGCCTGTCGCAAAGGAGGCTTCGCTTGACGCCGCCTTTGCCGCGATCGGTGGGATTGGGGCCGGTTTTTTTCTCCCAATGGCGCCTTGGTTTGGGCCCCATCGGCACTCAGCCAACTCCAGTCAATCCCCTTCAGCTCGTCATACTCCATCAGGCCGGCTTGCCAAAAGCGCCAGAATACCCCGTTACCCATTCCTGGAAACGGTCATGGGCCGTGGAGCCTGGACAGATTGCGCCTTATGGGCAAAGGCTGTTGCGATCTCGGCCAACTTGACGCTACAGACTTGGAACAGGGTCAACAGATACTGCATCAGAAATTCAGCCATGCTAATGCCAAGGCAGATGTTCACCAAGAACCGTTCGTCTCTCATAGGAATCTCAAAGGTCTTTCACTCACGCCCTTTGAGTTCCATTAACGATCAATAAGTTGCATGTTTCATCCTGTGCTCAGCGAGTTGATTCACAATGCATAGTTGAAAATTAATATGAAAATAGCCCTCATCACAGGCATCACCGGCCAGGATGGTGCCTATTTGGCGGATTTTTTGCTCGGGAAAGGTTACGAAGTGCATGGCATCAAGCGCCGTGCTTCATCGTTCAATACTGAGCGCATCGACCATCTGTATCAGGATCCTCATGAGGAAAACCGCAGATTCATCCTCCACTATGGCGATCTGACCGACTCCACCAATCTCATTCGCCTGGTGCAGTGCATCGAGCCAGATGAAATCTACAACCTGGCAGCCCAAAGCCATGTGGCAGTCTCCTTCGAATCCCCCGAGTACACCGCCAACGCCGATGCTTTGGGCACTCTGCGGCTGCTGGAAGCGATCCGCATCCTTGGCCTGGAAGGCAAGACCCGTTTCTATCAGGCTTCCACCTCCGAGTTGTACGGGAAAGTCCGGCAAACCCCTCAGATCGAAACCACCCCCTTCTACCCTAGAAGCCCCTATGGGGTCGCCAAACTCTATGGTTACTGGATCACGGTCAATTACCGCGAGGCTTACGGTCTGTACGCCTGCAATGGTATTCTGTTCAATCACGAAAGCCCCCTACGGGGAGAGACCTTCGTCACCCGCAAGATCACCCGCGCTCTGACGCGCATCAAGCTAGGGCTGCAGGAGTGTCTTTATCTGGGCAACCTTGATGCCCGGCGCGACTGGGGTCACGCCCTCGACTACGTCGAAGCCCAATGGCGTATTCTCCAACAGCCCGAGGCGGAAGATTTCGTCATTGCCACCGGCCAGCAGCACTCGGTGCGGGAATTCGTCGAACGGGCCTGGGGCGAACTGGGCGGCGAAATTGACTGGCGCGGCCAAGGGGTGGAGGAAAAGGGCTATGACTGCAAGACAGGCGCCTGCATCGTCGCCATTGATCCACGTTATTTCCGCCCAGCCGAGGTGGATACCTTACTGGGGGACGCCACCAAGGCGCGGGAAAAGTTGGGATGGTCGCCAAAGGTGACGTTCCCCGAGCTGGTGCGGGAAATGGTGACCGAGGACCTGAAACTGGCCGAGCGCGACGAACTGTGCCGAAGCCGGGGATACCGTGTCTATGACCATCATGAATAGAAAGACATGAGGCGGGAGGCGAAAATATACGTCGCCGGTCACCGTGGCCTTGTTGGCTCCGCCATCGTCCGTGAACTCCACCGCAGAGGCTTTGACAATCTGATTCTTCGGACCAGCCAGGAGCTGGACCTGCGCGATCAGCAGGCGGTGCACCAGTTCTATGGTGACCACCGTCCCGATTATGTCATCGTCGCTGCCGCCAAGGTCGGCGGCATCTGGGCCAACGACCATTACCCGGCCCAGTTTCTCTACGACAACCTCATGATCGAGGCCAACCTTATCCACGGCGCTTTCGAGAGCGGCGTGGAAAAACTGCTGTGTCTCGGTAGCACCTGCATCTACCCCAAACTGGCCCCCCAGCCCCTCAAGGAAGACTATCTCCTCACTGGCCCCTTGGAGCCGACCAATCAATGGTACGCCATCGCCAAGATAGCAGGCATCAAACTGTGCCAGGCCTATCGCCGCCAGTACGGCTGCAACTTCATTGCCGCCATGCCCACCAATCTCTATGGCCCCGGCGACAACTTCGACCTGGAAAATTCCCACGTTCTCCCGGCCCTGATCCGCAAATTTCACCTCGCCAGGCTCGCCGCCGCCGGCGATCTCGAAGCCATCCACCAGGACGAACGACGGTACGGACCAATTCCCGACGACATCCTTACCCACATCGGCCTGACCCGTACCCATGCCTTGCCCTTCATTTCTCGCTCTATCCAGCAGTCGAAGGTCGTCCTCTGGGGCAGTGGCACGCCCCGGCGCGAATTTCTCCACGTGGACGACTGCGCCCGCGCCTGTCTCCATCTGATAGATCGCTATGACGGTGAAGACATCATCAACATCGGGGCGGGGGAGGACCTTCCCATCTGCGAACTCGCGGAGCTGATACAACGAATTGTCGGTTTCAAGGGAGAGGTGCTCTGGGACAATTCCAAACCTGACGGCACGCCGAGGAAACTGGTGGATGTCAGCCGAATCCAGTCCTTGGGCTGGCAGGCCGAGATAGGATTGCCAGAGGGGATCAGACAGGTCTATGAGTGGTATCTCTCGCAGCATACAGACTGAAAGGAAATGTTATGACCAAGCCACCTACGATTCTACTAGTCGTCGCCACCTACAACTGCGCCGCCACTCTGGCCCGTTGCCTGGATTCTTTCGTGGCACAGGATTATCCACACAAGAAATTGGCGGTCATAGATGGCGGTTCGGATGATGGTACTGTGGAGATCATCAAAAAATATGAAAAACACATCGACTACTGGGTGAGCGAGCCGGATAAGGGGATTTATGATGCCTGGAATAAAGCGCTGACGGCTCCCATTGAATGGGATTGGGTGCAGTTCATGGGGGGGGATGATCATTATTATGATGGGCAGGTATTAGGTGCAATAGCTTCTTGTGCGAAGGAGCGTTCTCCTCGATACAAGATGCTGTACGCGAAGACTAAGATGATCCATATTTCTGGGGTAGAGAAAATATTAGGAAAGGAATGGAATGTAGAAGCATGTAAAAAAAAGCCTGCATTTCCTTCGGGTCAGGTCAGTTTCTTCTATGCCAAAAATATTTTCGAGAAGTATGGATTCTTCGATTCAAAATTGCAAATTGCTGGAGATATGGAGCATTTTTTTCGATATATGGAACATGAACGCTTTTGGTACATGCCCAACATAATTTCAACTGTGCATCATGAGGGTGGTATTTCGACCAGTCCGGTATATGATTGGATGCATTGGAAAGAGAAAAATAGGATTCTAAGGCGGTACGGATACGGCTCAAGCCAAGGAATATCTAATTATTATATCGCTTTGGTTAGATTGATAAAGTTGGGCATTTATAAGTGTTCTGGCGAGCGTGTTTTGCTTGGCTTGGTCAGCCGTATTCGTTGCTTTACTGGCGGCAGGAAGATGAAGTTGTTGTCTAAATAAGTCGAGAGGAGTGATTGTGACTCCAAGTAAAAACAAGCCGGCTGTTTCTGTTATTGTTCCTGTATATAATGTAGCGCCTTACTTGCGACAGTGTCTTGATTCTCTGGTTAATCAGACTCTTCAGGATATTGAAATAATTTGTGTTAATGACGGCAGTACGGATGAGTGTGCCGAAATTCTATCCGATTACGCTTATAGATATGGGAATATTATCGTAAAAAACCAGAGCAACAAAGGACCATCTGCTGCGAGGAATAATGGACTTGCAACGGCAAACGGAAATTATATTGGCTTTGTCGACGGTGATGATTGGGTAAACTCAGATTATTATGAGGAAATGCTTGCTGCTGCTTTTTATCATAATGCTGACATTGTTGTGAGTACTATCAAATGTTTCTCAGAATCTCTGTGCCGGTTTTATTGTGATAACCAGTTCGATCGACATAATTTGCCAGTGATTAACAATGTGCCATACTCGTTCCGCGATATCGAATCAAATATATTTGATTGTGCCGTGTCTCCGTGTAACAAACTATACAGGAGAGAAATATTGATAGATAACAACGTAATATTTCCATGTGGGAGATATTATGAAGATTACTTGTTTTATTTAAAGACATTTTATTACGCTGATATTATTGTCAATATAGATTGTGATGGTTATTGCTACAGAACAAACAGGCCAGGATCAACAATGACTCATCATGCCTTTACGCAGGATTATTTGGTTGCTTCAAGGGATATGGTGTTATTTGCGGAATCCGCTAATCTAAGTAGCAGTTTCAAGCGTCATCTTCTAAAGTATATATATAGAAAGCAGCATGATTTCTTAAAACGAACTTCCCCCAGGAAGCAAGAGCAATATTTTCAAGAAATGATTTATTTTTGGAAAAAAAACCAGACGATAGAGTCATGGGGTGGGTATGATGAAATCAAGCGGGACGTTCTCAAATTGGAAAATATAGGATACGAGAAATGGAAAACAAAGGATCGGTATAGGCAAGCGATACTTGCTTTCCTTAGGGCAGTTAACCTGGACTATCCATTGAAAAATCTCCGGAGACGTATTAGCCATCTTTTGTATCAATTTTCGTAATATTCCAACCCCAAATGTGTAATCAGTTCCTCTCCCATCATGTACCGCAGCGTGTTTTTCAACTTCTTCAACTGAATGAACAGATCATGCTCGGGATAGAGTCCTTCCGTCACCATCGGTGATTTGAAGTAGAACGAAAGCCACTCCTGAATGCCGCTCATTTTGGCGCGCTGGGCCAGATTCAGGAAAAGCGCCAGGTCTAATACGATAGGGGCGGCCAGGATGCTGTCGCGACATAGGAAGTTGATTTTGATTTGCATGGGATACTCCAGCCACCCAAAGATATCGATGTTGTCCCAGCCTTCTTTATTGTCCCCTCGCGGAGGGTAATAGTCGATCCGGACTTTGTGATAGAGGTCGCCATACAGATCCGGGTTTAAATGGGGTTGTAGGATGGTGTCAAGGACACTTAATTTGCTTACTTCCTTGGTCTTGAATGAGCCTGGATCGTCTAGCACCTCCCCGTCACGATTGCCCAGGATATTGGTGGAATACCAACCGCTGATCCCCAACATACGGGATTTAAGACCCGGAGCGATGATGGTTTTCATTAAGGTTTGGCCGGTCTTGAAATCCTTTCCGGCGATGGGGACGCCTTCAATTTTTGCCAGTTCTTGGAGGGCGGGAATGTCCACGGCTAGATTGGGGGCGCCGTTGGCATAGGGAACGCCTTCCTTCAGGGCGGCCCAAGTATAGATCATACTGGGGGAAATACTGGCGTCGTTTTCTTTGAGCCCTGTTTCGAAGCGTTCCAGCGTCAGGTGGGCCTCACTCTGATTGATGTACACTTCGGTACTGCCGCACCAGATCATTACCGCTTGGTCAAGTCCGTGTTGCTCCTTGAAATGGCGGATGTCGTCGCGCAGTTGGTTTGCCAGCGTCCATTTATCATTCCCCCGCTTGATATGGTTTCCATCCAGGTTTCTGACGAAAGTTTTGTCAAAAACAGCGGGCATCGGGGTAATGTTTTCCAGCTCGTTTCGGATGGAGTCGAGGGTTTCCTGTTGGAGCACGCCGGCTATGGTCGCAGCCTGGTAAAGGTTGTCTGAGAAAATGTCCCATCCGCCGAACACCAGCCCGTCAAGGGTGGCAAGGGGAACGAAATCCTTGATCATGGGCGAGCGGTGCTCCGTACGCTTGCCAAGGCGGATGGTGCCCATCTGGGTCAATGACCCAACGGGTTTCGCTTGGTTTTTCAAGATGGCGTATACTCCAGCGATGAAAGTTGTCGCCACCGCGCCCATGCCGGGAATGAGCACTCCCAGTTTGGTGGGGGCACTTTGGATATCGTATCTTGGGTTCATCGCAGTCCTCATTGAATTATGATCTATGACGATAAGTTTAGATGAAGCGCGCCGTCGTTGCAGACGCCAGAGTGATTATCTCATCACTATGTTCGTCACTAATCCGCTTGCGGTGTGGCTGACCTGGCTGCTTTTACCCACCCGGATTACACCCAATCATGTCACGCTGTTATCTCTCGCCAGCGCTCTTGCTTGCGCTCTTGCCTACAGTCAGGGTGCTTTCCTGGCGGGAGCGGTATTGCTTTTTCTTTCCCATGTGCTGGACTGCGTCGACGGCAATCTGGCCCGGGTCCGAGGTGTGGGCAGTACAGGTGGCAAATTGTTGGACATGGTGGCTGACCGGATCGGCGAGGGAGCGATTTTTATAGGTGTGGCATGGCACTTCCACTCCATCAACCCGGACATGGCGCTGTTGGCCATAGCTGACGGTCTGTTGCTGGTGCTCTACTACTATATCGTGGATATTGGTCTCACCCTGATTCCCAATACATCTTCCCCAAGTATGCGAGGATGGTGTTATCAGGGAGTGCGCTTGAAATGGGGCCTCATGGAGCCTGTGATTTACGGGTTCATCGCCTTCTCCCTGATTGGCAGGATCGATCTGCACCTCTATATGGTGTTTATCCTGGCCATAGGGGGACTGGTCTATCAGTCGTATAAGATCGTCAGGTGGGTTCGCAGTTGAGCATCTTCCAGCCTTGTTCTAGCATGGCAGGGTCGTCGATGTCCTGCCAGGTGGCGTCACCGATGTCGATCGCACGCATGATGCCTTTGCTGCCCAGGAGAGCGATGCCTTCTGAGAGGGAGGCGTCGCCTTTTTCCGCAACGACTTGTTTCAGCGCCGCCATCAGGTCACGGCTACAGAGGAAAAGCCCTGTATCAATGCAGTTATATTCGCGCAATGCCTTGCCAATCTTGACGATATGGTCACCATCAGCGAGCACCTTGGTGGCGTCGTCCAGATCAAACACCTCGTCGATCTTGTAGTCCACGAACAACGCTGCGCCTCGTTCCGGCATCGATGCACTTCGCAGAATGTGGGGAATTTCCCTGGAAAATAGATGGTCAGCCATGCTGAGGATGAAACGATCCCGTATCCATGCATCAGCGGAGAGTACCGATAGACCGTTGCCAAGGTGGTATTGGTCATTGAAAGCGAAGTTCAATTGGCAAGCGCCGGTATAATGCTTGCTCAGATAACGCTTGATCCGGTCGGCTTCGTATCCCACGGTGATCACGATTTCGTCGCAGCCTGCGGATTCAAGTGTTTCCAGGGTTCGAAGGATGAGGGCTTTGCCGTCAATTTCGATCAGCGGTTTGAGGGTGTGCTGGGATTGTAGGCGGCTGCCGAACCCTGCCGCCAGGATGATGGCTTGTTTTAGCATAATGAAGGTCGTAGTCTTGACATATGGCTTAGGTGTATCAGATTCCAATTTCTAATTTGCTCGACACCCGCTACATGGTGCCTGCGTACACTTCGCGGGTGCGCTTAAAGACCAGATCAACCATTCGTTCGTTATACCCATGACAGTTGTTGTTGCGATCTGCGATCATGTTGAGCACAATCTCTTCATCGTCCGACCGGGTCATGCCAGAATGCCAGCCTGATACAGTTGCGCGGGTTCTGCGAGGTCTAAGCAGGATACGGTCGATGCGGGTGTTACTCATGAATCTCGCCCCATCAGATGATTCATCGGTTATTTTCACGGAAGGCATGTCTCGCTAACGATGGCCGAATGAGGCTTTTCGACGTGTGGCTATTCAACATGGCGTAGGGCAGAATTATGCTCCCTTGTTCCGTTGCCGGGCCTTCCACATGTCGTAGTCGAGTTGCATCCCGGCCCATAACTCGGCCCGGCCGCCATTCTCGACACCCAGCCAGCGTTCGATCCTCAGCGCCATCTCTGGTGTAATGCTCGCTTGCTCATGGATGATCCGGGATAAGGTTACTCGCGAAACGCCCAGCTGGCGGGCCGCCTCGGTGACGCTCAGTCCCCGTGCCGGCAGGATGTCCTCGCGCAGTATCGCGCCAGGGTGGGGGGGGTTATATTGTACGCTCATGATTGGCTTTTCAGTCAGTGATATTCATGGTTATCGAGCAGAACAACGTCTTCAATTTTTCCCCAGCACATAAAACAAATGACTCATCGGCAATTTGAGCACCCCCTTGCGGAAGGTCATGTCCCACACCCCTAGCGCCCGCATCCACAAGGGAAATTTGTTTTGTTTGATGTAATCGATGATGGGTACTTCCCAATCGGGTTTCAGCTTGTTCGGATCGGGGGCGTTGGAGTTGCCATAGGCCTTGTGCAGGCGGATGTCCCGGGGGCCGGAGGGATCGGGCCAGCCTGGGGTGTCGATGGCT
>JALVSV010000397.1 GCA_027024125.1 Methylothermaceae bacterium
CAAAGTGATCCAGACTTGCTTCGCTTGTCATGCCGTTGCCCCCAGCCTTTCACGGCGGTAACTCCCGTCGGTCACCCGCCGGCACCAGGCAAGGTTATCCAGATACCAGCGAACGGTTTTTTCGATGCCGCTGTCGAAGGTTTCCTCAGGGGCCCAGCCAAGCTCTTGCTGAATCTTGCCGGCATCGATCGCATAACGCAGATCGTGGCCGGGACGATCCTTGACGAAGGTGATGAGCTGCTGGTGAGGACGGTGTGGAGAGTCGGGCAATAGCTGGTCGAGAATATGGCAGATGGTGTTGACCACTTCGAGATTGGTTTTTTCATTGTTGCCGCCGACATTGTAGACCTCACCGGGACGGCCTGATTCCAGTACTCTTTCGATGGCGCGGCAGTGATCCTCGACATAGAGCCAGTCACGAACGTTTAGACCCCGGCCATAGATGGGGAGCGGCTTGCCCTCCAGGGCGTTGAGAATCATCAGGGGGATGAGTTTCTCCGGGAACTGGTAGGGACCATAGTTGTTGGAGCAATTGGTGGTCAGGGTCGGCAGGCCATAGGTATGGTGGTAAGCGCGCACCAGATGATCGGATCCAGCCTTGGAAGCGGAATAAGGGGAGTTTGGCTGATAGGGGGTCGTTTCGGTGAACTTTCCCGTAGCTCCCAGGGAGCCGTAGACCTCATCGGTGGAGATGTGGAGGAAACGGAATGCATCCCTTTCCCCTTGGGGCAGTTCTTTCCAGTATTGGCGTGCGGCTTCCAGCAGCTCGAAGGTGCCGACCACGTTGGTGTGGATGAAATCGCCGGGTGAATCGATGGAACGGTCCACGTGACTTTCGGCGGCAAAGTTGATGATGACCTGAGGTCGGTGTTCGGCCAGCAGTTGTTGCAGTCGTTTCCGGTCGGTGATGGAACCGTGGACGAAGATGTGGTCCGGCTCCTCCATCACAGATGCGAGGGTATCGAGGTTGCCGGCATAGGTCAGTGCGTCGAGATTGACGATACGGGCATGCCGATGGGCAATTTGGCGCAGAACGAAATTTCCGCCAATGAAACCGGCGCCACCGGTCACCAGCCAGGTTGGTTGGGTCATCTGCCTCTCCGAGTCATTATGCCTTTGGATGGGTTGTAGCCCCAGATGGCCAGGGCGAGAAATAATAGCATCGTTCCCAAAGTATAGAGAAAAGCGTAACGGTTGAATTGGCCATAGAGGGAGAACCGGATCATCTCCACTGCCTGGGAAAAAGGGTTGTAGCGAGCCAGGGTTGCCAGCAGAGGGCTGGATTCCTGGAGGCGCCATAAGGGATACAAGGCGGTCGAAAGAAAGAACATGGGAAAGATGACGAAATTCATCACTCCGGCAAAGTTTTCCAGTTGTTTGATAAAGGACGACAGGAACATCCCCAGCGCCCCCAGCATCAGCCCGGCCAAAAGCAGAGCTGGCAGCACCTGGAGGTAACCGACAGGCGGTGGCTGGATCTCATAGAGAAAGGCGATGACCAGAAACACGTAGGCTTGGAGAATGGAGACACAGGTACTGGCCAGCAGTTTGCTGGACAGCAGATACCAGCGGGGCAGGGGGGCCACCAGCAGAATTCGCATACTCCCCATCTCGCGGTCGTACACCATCGACAGGGAACTCTGCATGCCATTGAACAGCAGGATCATACCAACCAGACCAGGGGTGATGTATTCCTCATAGAGGATATAGGTTTCATATGGGGGGATGACAGCGATTCCCAAGGTTGCCCTGAAGCCTGCGGCAAAGATGAACAGCCATACCAGTGGTCTGACCAGCGCGGCGACGAAGCGGCCGCGCTGATGGAGGAAGCGCAGCAGCTCGCGCCCGATGATGGCATGGGTGGCACGCAGGTAGTGCATTGTCTTCATGAAATGGCCTCGGCGGTCAGGGACTGAAAAGCCTCGCCCAGTGTGGCCACTTCCAGGCGGCGGATCACATCGGTAACGATACCGGTTGCCTGAATGCGGCCGCGGTGCAGGACGATCAGTTCATCCGAGGCCTTCACCTCATCGATCAGGTGAGTGGCCCAGAGTATGCCGATGCCTTCACCGGCCAAATGATGAACGTGATCCACCAAGGCCAGGCGGCTGGGAATATCGAGACCAACGGTCGGCTCGTCGAGCAGTAACAGGGTGGGGCAATGTAGCAGCGCCCGGGCGATCTCGACTCTGCGGCGATAGCCTCCACTCAGGGAACGGACCTTGGTTCTTCGATACTGGGTCATCTCCAGGCGATCGAGCTCTGCGGCGATGCGGTGGTTGGCATCACGGCGGCCCAGACCATGGAGGGAGGCATGGTAGCGTAGATTCTGCTCGACCGACAGATCCAGATCCAGGGTCGGTTGCTGAAATACCACCCCCATGTGTGCCAAGGCCTGACAAGACTGTCTGCGGTTGTCGAAGCCGGCGATACGGATTTGGCCCGTGTGGCTGTCGAACAGCCGGGTGATCAGATTGAAAAGGGTGCTTTTGCCAGCTCCGTTGGGCCCCAGCAGAATGGCGCAGCGGCCCTGGGGGACGGTGATCGAGACGTCATCGAGCGCTTTTCTGGCGCCATAGGCAAAACTGATGTGTTCAACGTCAAGCGCGGCTGTGTTCATGGCCTGACTGCGACTCCCCAGGGGAAATGGCCGACCGGTATGGATTTGATGGGTTTCAGTGTTTCGGTGTCGATGACGGTGATATCGTGGCTGGCACCATTGGTGGTGAACAGGCGTTTGCCATCGGTGGAGAAAGCCAGATGCCATACCCGTTTGCCGGTGAGAAGATAATCGACCACTTCGAGGTTCTGGGCATCGATCACCGCAACCCGGTTGGCAGGTCCCAGGGCGACATAACCGCGGCGCCGACGCCGATCGACGATGACACCCACCGGTTGTACCAAGGCCTGGGTGACGCCTGGAATCTTGAAGTGCAGTTTCTTGATGATCTGCCTGCTTCCTGTATCGATGATGGTCAGGGTGCTGCCGATTTCCGAAGTCACCCACAACTGGTTGCTGTCGGTGGTGAAAGTGGCAGCGCGTGGGCGTGGATCCACCAGGGTGTTATGGACGATCTCCAGGGTCTCGGTATCGATCCAATGGGCCATGTTGGTGGTCTCGGAGGTGCTGATCAGCCATTTTCCATCAGGACTGACAGCGATGCCTTCCGGTTCCACTCCCACGGCTATGGTCTTGATCACCTTGCTTGTCTCCAAGTCGATCACTGTGACCTGATTGTCGTCCTCGTTCGACACATACATCCGTTTTCCTTCCGGATCGATGGCGAAGGTTTCCGGATCCTCGCCTGATGGCAGGGTGCCGGTGATCTGATAGTTCTTACCATCGAGCATCTGGATGGTGTCGTCGTCACTGGTGGCAATATAGATCTTGTTGAAGTCGGGACTGAATTTGATGTCGCGGGGGCGTCGGCCGATCTTGACGGTTTTCAACAAGGTGAGTTTGTCCCCATCGACGATGGCCAGGGCGTGGTCTATATCGCGGGTGACCAGAACGGTCTCGGCCATGG
>JALVSV010000398.1:0-2360 GCA_027024125.1 Methylothermaceae bacterium
CATCCACCACCGTGGCCACTTCCTCCAAAGGCGTGTACTCATGCACGTCGGTGAGCACCGGCACACCGAATTCCCGCTTGACCTTGGCCAAAATTTCGAGACCTTTCTCCAAGCCGAGACCCCGAAAGCTCTCCATCGACGATCGATTGGCCTTGTCAAAGGAGGATTTATAAATGAAAGAGATGCCCAACTTATTGGTCACCTCCTTCAAATGGCCTGCGGTCTCCATCGCCAGATCTTCACTTTCGATCACACATGGGCCTGCAATGAGGAAAAAAGGATGCTCGAGGCCTGCCTCGAAACCGCACAAGGAAATAGTCGTCATAGTGTTTGCTCTTTGGTCTGATATGTCAGAGCCGCCTCTATGAAACCAATGAACAGTGGGTGACCCTGACGTGGTGTGGATGTGAATTCAGGGTGGAACTGGCACCCCAGGAACCAGGGATGATCGGGAATCTCGATGATTTCGACCAGCTCACCATCGATGGAGACGCCCGAGATCCGAAGACCCGCCTGTTCCAGAGGCGGACGATACACGTTATTGAATTCGTAGCGATGCCGATGGCGCTCCTCGATGATTTCTTTGCCATACATGCGATGAGCCAAGCTGTCTGCCGCCAAGCGGCACGGTTGGGCTCCAAGCCGCATGCTGCCCCCCAAATCGACATTCTTGTCGCGATGTTCTATCCGCCCTGCCTTATCCTGCCATTCGGTGATCAGGGCAATCACAGGATGGGGGGTATCGGGATAGAATTCGGTGCTGTGAGCACCTTCCAGGCCCGCAAGATGCCGTGCATATTCGATCACCGCCACCTGCATCCCGAGACAGATCCCCAGATAAGGAATCCTGTTTTCCCGGGCATAGCGAACGGTCGCTATCTTACCCTCCACCCCACGGCGGCCAAATCCACCGGGAACCAGGATGGCATCACTGCCTTCGAGGCATGCCGTTCCTTCATTCTCCACGTCCTCACTGTCCACATACCGGATCCTGACCTCGGTGCGGGTCTGGATCCCGGCGTGAATCAACGCTTCATGCAGGGATTTATAGGCATCGGTATGTTCGACGTATTTCCCCACGATGGTAACGGTCACCTGATGCCTGGGGCTCGCCAGTGCCTGGGCAACACCTTCCCATTCCGACAGATCGGCTGGAGGCGCACTGAAACGCAACTGCTCAAGCACAATCTCGTCCAGGCGCTGGTCGTGCAACATCAATGGTATCCGGTAGATCGAATCGGCATCGACTGCTGAAATCACCGCATCCTCGGGAACATTGGTGAAAAGTGCGATCTTGCTACGCTCGGACCTGGGCAACCCCTTTTCCGAGCGGCACAGCAACACGTCTGGCTGAATACCGATCGCTCTTAGCTCCTTAACAGAATGCTGGGTGGGCTTGGTCTTCAACTCTCCAGCCGAACGGACATAAGGCACCAAAGTCAGATGCACGAATACAGCCCGGTCCCGGCCCAGCTCCACCCCCAATTGACGAATCGCCTCCAGAAAGGGAAGAGATTCGATGTCACCCACCGTCCCACCAATTTCGATCAGGGCAATCTCGAAGCCTACGGCACTTTCAGCGATGACCTTCTTGATCTCGTCGGTAATATGTGGAATGACCTGAACCGTCGCTCCCAGGTAATCGCCACGCCTTTCCTTACGAATGACATTTTCGTAGATACGGCCGGTGGTCCAGTTGTTTTTGCGCCGCATGGTGGTGCGAACGAAGCGTTCATAGTGCCCGAGGTCAAGATCGGTCTCAGCGCCATCTTCGGTAACGAATACCTCACCATGCTGAAAAGGACTCATGGTCCCCGGATCCACATTGATGTAGGGATCCAACTTGGTCAACGTCACCTTGATACCCCGTGCCTCTAAAATCGCCGCCAGGGAAGAGGCAGCGATGCCTTTCCCCAAAGACGACACGACACCGCCGGTGATAAAAATGTATCTGGTCATGAATTCGATGAGGGAAGCCCTCCCAAGGAGAATAATCGGTCTATTTTACCCGAGCAATGTCTCGCCGTCACGAGCCACAAATGGTCGCTAAATTCCCACCTATACTTTAAATTCACTCCTAAACCTTCCAACACCCAAAACCTCGCTGTATGACAGACTTTCTCATTGGCCGACAGCAAATTTACGACCCCGATCTCAACGTCTTTGGTTATGAATTACTTTTTCGCCCCAGCAATGAAGAATCCATATCGGGCAAAGACGGAACCACCGTATCCCAACGACTGATAGTTGACGCTTTGCTGGAGATTGGGCTCGAAAGACTGGCCGGCAGGTCAAGAGCATTCATCAATTTGACCGCCGACAATATCCTTCGGGGAGATGCTGAACTCTTACCCAAGGAG
>JALVSV010000398.1:2370-3515 GCA_027024125.1 Methylothermaceae bacterium
CCGGTTGATGAAATTGTCAGGTTGATCAAACGTCTCAGAAAGTATCAGGTCAAAATCCTACTTGAAAAAATCGAAACCGAAGCAGAATTCAGGCGTTATCAGGAACTGGGTGGCGATTACTATCAGGGATTTCTGTTCGACCAGCCACAGATCATCCCCGGCCAAAGACTGGATACTCACCAACAAACTCTGCTGAACGTTTTGGCCGAAATCCATCAAGCGAAGGCTGACATCCCAAAAATCGCCAAATTAATACGCCGTGACGCCACTCTCAGCTATAAGCTTCTGACCTTCATCAATTCTGCATTTTTTGGCCTGGACAACAAGATCAAGACCATAGACCAAGCTGTAGTATTGCTGGGACTCAGGGAACTTCAGCGCTGGACCGCCCTTCTGACACTGACACGAACCCAGCAGGCATCGAAACGACCCAACGAACTTCTGCGCCTCGCCCTGATTCGTGCTCGCATGTGTGAATTACTCTCTCAGAGAATGAATTCGCCCAATTCCGGCGATTTTTTTCTGGTCGGACTTTTCTCCAATCTCGACCAGCTGCTTGGCCAGTCTTTAATGGATATACTCAACAATCTGCCGCTGGCAGAGGCGATCAAATGTGGATTGACCCAATTTCAAGGCCCCATGGGAAAAGCGCTGAGATGCGTCCTACATTACGAAAAATGGCAACTGGAAGAGGCACAAAAAATTTGGCCCATCCCTCTCGTTGCCATCAGTCATCTCTATCTTGCCAGCATCACCTGGGCAGACCAGACGTTTGATTCTTTAGCCAGTCTGCACTAAAAACAATAAGACTACCCTTGCCGCACGCCCTCCCAATGGGTATCTTATTCTCCCATGTTGAATTCTGCCAGAAACCAAGTCATCGCATTGGCCGGGCTAACCCAGGCCGTGCATTTGGTCCAACAGATTGCCAAGTACGGCCAAGCCGATCAGGACGCCATGGCGGTCTGCATTGCCAGCGTCCTCAAGATCGATGCAGACAGTGTCGAGGAAGTCTATGGCGGCGTCGAGGGGCTTCGCGAAGGACTGATCAAGATGCAGCGGCAATTGGGAAACAAGCTGCAGATCGACCCCGAGCATGCCCGCTATACTGCCCTCCTGGTGCTCCTGCAAAGCAGGCTGGATAA
>JALVSV010000399.1 GCA_027024125.1 Methylothermaceae bacterium
AAAAATGCCCATCGCCGGAAATATTTTGATCGATACCGTTCAGGCAGAACCATTTCTATGGTTTGTCCGATCATTTCCTGACGTGTATAGCCAAAGATTTGAGCCGTCTTGTCGTTGACGTCAAGAAATCTGCCGTTGACATCAAGAATGAACATGCCGGAAGGTGCGAGCGCGAAGGCTTGAACATACTTGTCAGTTTTGGAAATGTCTGATGGGGAAAGCGAGGGTAGTGAGGGAGAATGGACCATGGCATGCGCCCCGTGAAAAGACCAAACACTAGTCATCTTTAAAAAGTTTAGACGAAGACCCTTTGCAAACAAGTTCGATCAGAAGTTGGATTTACCATCATCAGGCCGGGTGACTGGGGAATCGGGGAATGTCAGGCAAGGTGAAAAATCCACCACACTGCATATGGAGTTGGTTGACACAGTGTGGCGGAGGCTGCGAAGGTTTCAGCGGGATTCAGATGGTGTGATGCCTTTCCTGACGGCGGTCGATGGATTCCACATTCATCTCGCCCAGGATTTGCATCACTTCCAGGCTGCTTTTTTCCATCTTTTCCATTTGGGTCAGGATCTCGGCGATCAAACCATCGTTGGAAATCCAGTCCTGTCGTGCCAGCTCCAAGGCCTGGGAAGCGGATCTATGTACACCCTCGTGGGGTTTTTCCAGTCTCTTGTAACTGGGCAGGCCGCTGAAATGTTCCTTGCCGGGGCCCTCGTAATACCATTTGCCAAGACGGCAGGAATGGTTGTCAACGTTGATCGCCTTGGCTTCGTCCTGTTTGCCATTAGGGTCTGAAACCGCCAGATAGGCATTCTGTTTGTAGATGATATGGTCAACCTTGACCAGAGTGCTGAAGGAGATCTCCTGGGCATTGGTGGCACTGAGAATGGTTTTGCTGGCCGCTTCCTCGAAATCGCCGAAGCGGGCGCTGAATGTCTCCACGACTGGCTGCATCTGCTGGGCCAACTCCACAGAGTCGGCGGCTTCCCTTGAAATCGCTTCGACACTGGAGCCGAAACTTTGCAGCACCCGGGAAATCTCGACCGCGGCCTCCTTGGTCCGGTTGGACAAGGCCTTGACTTCATCGGCCACCACAGCGAATCCGCGTCCATATTCTCCGGCCCGTGCCGCTTCAATGGAGGCATTGAGAGCCAGCAATCCTGTCTGATCGGCGATTTCGGTAATGATGGAGAGAGAGTCGATCACCTGTTTGCTGGTTTCACTCAGGTCGTTGATGATGGTGGCGGCAGCGGTCACTTTGGAAGAGATTTCCTGTACGGCATTCTGGACCTCCTCTACCCCGTGTTTGCTTTGGGAAGCCGCTTTGGAATTGGCGTCGGCAATAGCAACCACGTCTTCCAGGGTCTTGGTCACCTGGAGCATGTCCTGCTGGCATAGTTTCAGGTTGCTTACCAGGTTGCCGGTGTTGAGATCGTGCAGTCCATGGGACAGGCGGACCGATTTCTCGTGTTCATGATTTTTTTTCATCGATTCGAGAGCCTGGTTGGCAAAACCGACGCTGTTCTTCATCTGTCCCGGCAGGCCCTTGTCCAGGGCCCGGCGGGTGAAATCCTGATTTCCCGAGCGGATGAAGACCATCGTCAACTCACGGAAATAGGCTTCACAAAAGTCCAGGAACTCATTCAGTTCCCAGGCCAATTTTCCGACCTCGCCCAGGGCGTAGACCTGGGTGATCCGATGATGAAACTCCCCGCGGCCACAGTGTTTTAGCACGGTATGTATCCTGTCGATGGCTTCCAGATAACGTTTGGTGCCTCTATACGCCATCCAGGTCATTCCTGCCATGATGACAGGAAGAATGACCGAATCCCAGTGCCATCCAAACCGGTAGGTCTGCCAGAGAGAAAATAGCACTGGCAACAACACGACCAGGCTGAAAAACCAATTGACACTGGTGCGTAGCCAGGGATTGAATTTGTAACGTTCCGCTTTATCCATATTCATTTCCTGTCCTCAACCGTAGAGTTCCAGCACAAACCTTTCGTAGGTCGTTCCCTTGCTTTGCAACAGGTCCAGCAGATAGGCGGTGGATTCTGCGATACCCTGCTTGACGCTGCCGGCTTTTTGTTCGATCCGGCACATCTCCTTGTATACCGGTTCGATGGTTCGAATTGCCGAAATGGGTGGCTGGCGCCTGACCGAGTAATATCCGGCGATATTTCCGCTGTTGTCGACATCAGGTGTGATGTTGGCGAAGACCCAGTAATAGGAGCCGTCCTTGCACAGGTTCTTGACGAAAGCGAAAAATTCCTGTTTCTGCTTGATGGTGTCCCACAACAGCCGGAAAGCAGCCCTGGGCATATCGGGGTGGCGGATGATATTGTGCTGTATCCCCAACAGGTCCCTTTCACTATAACCGGCGATCTCCATAAAGATTCGGTTGGCATAAGTGATCTTGCCACTGGTATCGGTCTTGCTGACGATGAACTCCTCTTCGCTCAGCCTTCTTTCCTGGTTGTTTGGCGTTGGCTTGGCTCGCATGGTTGGATCACCTCCCTAGATTCTTCATATCTGGAAGTGTAGAAGACTTTTTCCCAGGTGCTACTTTGGGGCATTGCACATCAAGTCTTTGCAGCTTATCCTTGACCTGTCGTTTCTGTTGAAACTTACGAATCACACAGAATAATTATCAAGGGAGTATTGTTTATGCGTCATCAATTCTTGTTGCGGGCTGCAATGGTGGCTATGGTACTGGGCTCGACCCAGCTTCAGGCTGGCGAAGACTACCCTGCGGCTGACTTCGAGCCACAAGTGATTTATCAGGATTCCGAGCTGATCGAATCTGTCGGACCACTGCTGAACCAGACCACCACCAGTTCAGAGGCTGCCACTACCTATCAGACCAGAGGTGGCGATCTCAGTGGACACGTGAAACCTGCTGGATCCGTGACCGATTCAACGCCGCCCTACGGAATGTTGCTATTGGCCCTGGTGATTATCGGTCTGCCCTTTTGGTTGTCCATGAGGGAGGAAAAAGAAGGACCGCAGAAAGACTCGGATAGCGAATCCGCAGAGGCAGATGAAGCGGTTTCAGAAGGGGCAGAGGATTCCCAGGAGCCGGAAGAGGGTGAGGAAGCCTTGGAAGTTCTGGCTGAGGAGGTCGAAGCGACCATGGCCTCCAGCAACAGGCAACGAGCCAACAAAAGCAAAAGAGCCAGACGGCGCTGAAATCCATCTATGGGCGGTCTACGGACCGCCTGTTTCCCAGCAATGCCTGGTCCTTCTGGAACCCACAACATTTCCTTCCCAACGTCGCAATCATTCGCCAACATTCCACTCGGATATCGATCCAGTAGCCACTGAATCTGGCAAATATCGATATTCGGCGTCCTATTCAATCGACCCCTACATTAGATTGCGAAGGAGGCTCTCTTGGTGTATCGAATGCTAAAAGCCTTGAGTGTGGTGTTGAGCATCAGTTTGGTCTGTTCCTTCGTGGTCACCACCACAGCGGTGATCCTCGAGCAGCGTCAGCAA
>JALVSV010000400.1:0-977 GCA_027024125.1 Methylothermaceae bacterium
CGCCGGTGGAGCAGGCAGGGGGGCGGTTTGCTTTGGCGACACATCGACGGGTGGCGGGGCCGGAGGGTGAGAGATCGTCGCCTGGGGATGGATGGTCTGGGCCGGAGGGGGCGTCGCGGGACGACCGGATGGCTGGGGTGCGGTGCTCGGTGTGAACAATGGATCAAGTGAGCAGGCGTTGAGTCCCAATAACACAATGAGGGTCAGGAGACGTGAGGTCATTTTGCCGTATCCGCTTTTGGAGCCTCTGGGGTAGCGGCGGGTGATTGTGGCTGTTCCAGAGTATTTGACAGGGGGGGCTGGCGTTTGTTTTTGGGACCGTAGTACATTCCCTGCAGCGTCATCATGCCCATGAACACCAACACAGCGATGATCGAAACCCAAAGACGATCCAGCCTTTCGGTGCCGAACACCCAACTGGGATTGATCATGCCAATGATCAAAAACAGTACGTCGGCCAGAATCACGGCGTGGACAGCGGCAATGGGCATGGGATTGCCCACTTTAAGACTGAAGGCGAAATAACTGCCCATGAACAGGATCAGACCCGGAATAAAAAGGAAAAATTGCCTCGGGTTTTTGACCCAAAAAAGGATCCAGCCGGGTCTGGCCATGCCTACGGCCAATAACAACAGGGACAAGATGACTGCAGCCTGAAAGATGGTCAAGGAGATATCAATACTTTGCATCTGCACTTTCCTCTCGAAATGGTTGGATTGGGGAGTATTGTAAAGGATGTTCGGTGGATTCAGGACCTCCTGTGCGACAGGATAACAATGCACTCAATTTCAACACGACCATGATGAAGTCCAGGGCTCCGTCATCTATTTAAGCCGGGACAGGTGATCTGCTTCGAAAAACGCCGTGAATACTTTCTTGCTGTGCAGTCCTGCTGCGCAAGAAAGCCCTGCCCAAACTTCCCTGTTTGGGCGCTCGCCCGGCTGCGAAAGTCCACTGGACTTTCGCAGCCGGGCGAG
>JALVSV010000400.1:987-3503 GCA_027024125.1 Methylothermaceae bacterium
TTTCGGTCCGGGCTCTCCCCTGTAGGCTCCACGCCGGCCTCCCTGCCGGCGAGGCTTTCGAATCAGATCACCTGCCCCTACATTCAATCCGTTACGTATTTATAATGGCGTGGTCCTGTGATGAAGTCTGTCAGCCATAGAATTCCTATTGTGGTCAGTGCTTGTCTGTTGGGGTGGAAAGTCCGATATGACGGTAAGGACAAACGTCACGACCGGGCGCTGGCCTTGCTACAAGGGGAGTGGTTGGTGGTTCCAGTGTGTCCGGAGGTGGCTGTCGGGCTGGGGGTTCCGAGACAGCCGCTGGAACTGGTTTCAGGTGCCAAAGGGGTGCGAATACAAGGGGCCGGAAAAAAGGGGGTGGATGTGACCGAGGCGTTGAACCACTATGCCCGGCAGATAGCGGAACGGGAACCTGCAATCGCCGGCATGATCAGCAAGAGCCGTTCCCCCAGTTGCGGACTGGCAGTCTCATTGCACGATCCTCAGGGAGGAATATTGCCGGAGAAGGTTCAAGGGCGATTCGTCCATAGTCTGCTGGAATGCCTGCCAGGACTACCGGTGATCGAAGAAACGGACATCGATGAAGATCGCAAATGGCAGGCGTTTATCGATGCCGTCAGGGAGTATGCCCGCCATCGATGAAAGTCCAGCGTACTAGTTTTGCTGCCTGCCCATGGAATTGGCCGGTATGATCGATCACGTTCCATATCAAGGCCTGGTCGATTTTGAATCTGCGGCCGCCACGGCTGATCCGAATCCCCTGGTAGTCTTCGATGTATCCCTGCCTTGCCACGGTTTCAAGCAGCCTTTCCCGCTCCCCGCGAACCGGAGCCTCTGCCGACAGCCGAGAGGGCAGCTGGGTAAATGTGGACCAGTCCATTTCGAATAACTTTTGGGCGCACAGATTGGCGTAGTTGAATACCGGATCTGCCTGCGTATCGTGGGACAATAGAGCAAAAGGAGCAAGATAGAGCTGTCTTGCGGCTTCGGCGGGCTCAAGATCTGGTGCTATCAGTTCCCGGCCGGTCCAGTGACGGAAGCTGCTGCGTAGCAGCTCGATATGATCTGCCAAAAAATCGTTGGCGGGAGAGGGTTGCTGTATCCTCATAGGCGTTCGAGCGGCATTTCCAGCTGGATATAGGTCCTTTCCCGGTAGAAATGGACCACCACAAGGAATATGAGTGCAGTGATCAGCATCAAGACGGTGAAGAACCAGAAATAGGCTGCCCCATCCAGTTTGCTGCTGCCGTCTGGATTTTGAATGAAGAAATTGACTGCACTGGTGAACAAATTGCCGGCGGCAACCGACATCATGAAGAAGGCCATGATGAACGACTTCATGGTATTTGGCGCTTGGGTATAGGAGAATTCCAGACAGGTGATCGACACCATGACTTCGGCACTGGTCAAAAGAGTGTAGGCAGCCAGTTGCCAGGTGATGTGTGGGCTATCACCTGTATCGATGCGCATCTGCAACCAGCTGCAGAGGGCGAAGGCCAGCACCGTCACGAACATGCCGGCTGCGATCTTGCGCAGAGGTGTGAGGGAGACGATCTTCCCCAGCCCGGGATAGATCACATAGGAGAAGAGTGGGACCAGAATCATGATAAGCAGTGGATTGGCTGCCTGGATTTGTGAGGGCAATATTTCATAACCCATCCATACCCTGTTCATGTGTTGGGCCTGCAATACCCATGAGGATCCGGTCTGATCGAACAGCGCCCAAAACATTGCCACAAACAGGTAAATGGTGCTCAGCTTTCCGAGGACTGTCAGCCCTTCGCGATTGAACACCTGACGAATGAACTGTTTGCCGGCGGGGGGGATGTGAGCATAGCGATAACGTCCCGACCAGAAGATCAGGGTGGCCAGTGCCATCAGTATGCCAGGAAGGGCAAAGGCCATGGCCGGGCCGTGATTGTGGAGGAGATAAGGAGTGATTAGCATCGCGCAGAAGGCCCCCAGGTTGATGGCAAAATAGAACCAGCCAAAGGCGCGGCTGATCAGATGGCGATTGCTGGCTCCGAATTGGTCTCCAAGATGGCTGGACACACAGGGTTTGATGCCACCAGCACCGATAGCGATCAGTGACTGCCCCATGAGTAGGCCAGTACGGGTCGAATCCAGGGCCAATGCGAAGTGCCCAAGACAGTACACCAGAGATAAAAAGATAATGGTGCGATATTTTCCAAGCCAGCCGTCGGCAATCAGTGCGCCGAGAATCGGGGTTAGATAGACCGCTGAGACGAATAAGTGAAACCAGCCCTTGGCCTCTTCTGTGCCCATGGTATCGGGCCTGCCCAAAGCATCGGTGAGATATTGGGTCATAAAGACCACCAGAACCGCTCGCATTCCGTAGTAGCTGAAACGCTCGGCTGCCTCATTGGCGACGATGAATGGAATGCCGGGAGGCATATCGGGACAGGCCAGCGGGGCGGTACGATACTTGGACATCCTTATATCCTTTTCCTAAACTAGCTGCTACACAACGTGGGGGCTATTGTATGACAAAGCAT
>JALVSV010000401.1 GCA_027024125.1 Methylothermaceae bacterium
GCTTCCATGAAGCGGTGGACCGCTTCGTCCTCGCGGAACAGTTTGCGTAGGGGATAGATGAACCGGTCCCGGTCATAGCTTCCGACAAGTGGAGTGTATGCTGCTCCCAGTGGGAACAGGAACAGCCCCAGGATACCAATGGCGGGTCGGCTCATGTTGAGCAGCGGCGGTAGCCCCGCCCAAAGCAGCAAAAGACCTCCCACCAGGCCGGCGATCAGACCGGGTTTGAACAGCGAGGGGCGAAAACGGATGGCTGGAATCATCCCTTTTTCCGCCCGGGTCATCAGCCGTTTCTCGGTTCGGTAAACAGGCCCTTCCATTAAGGCATAACTGCGGGTTTTGGCAAATGCCTTCAGAGTTTCGACCAGTTCCCGTAAGTAAGGGCTTTGAGGTTGTGGTAATTGCCGTGCCTTATCGACGGTTTCGAGAACAAATCGGGTGCCGTTGATGTAGGATTCATAACCAAACCCCCTGATTTCCCTGTCAGTGGTAGGAGAGCCGATGGTGCCGAGGAAAAAGTAGTAGAGCAATTTATAGAATTCAGATTCGCGATCCATGTTGGATGCGTTGGCCAGGAGCTGCTGTAGTCCCTGTCGTAGCGACTCATTTTCTTCCAGTTCCTGGAGAGCCTGCTGTTTGGCCTGAATCAGATCTTTTTCTCTCAACGGGCGAGCCAGGGATCTGTGTAGGGTGGCCCTGCCAATGAAAGTCGATGTGGCATCGATCTTGGCAAAAAGCGTCCTGACTTCGAGCGTCTCATAGGTCGAAGGGTCGACCACGCCCTGCTCTTGAGGGAGAACTGCCTGGTCTTCCGGCTTTTCGTGCCAGAGGCTCAGATGATCCGGATAGAGTTTGCGCAATTTGTCCAACATGATGGCTTCCTCAACTGTGGATGACTTTGATGTATTCGCCCGGGGCTTCCCGGCTCGAACCCACGACGATTCTTCTTTCGCCATCGGTAGAGTGTTCGAAAAACCCCGAGATCTCAACTGTTTCCCCTGTTCTGGCCTGCCCCAGATACGTAGCAGTGAAACTCAGAGCAAGCGGGATACTGGGATGGTCCAGCCTGAAGCGGGCAGGATTGGCGAAGGCCTGGGAAGCATCTGTGACCATGGCCTGTATCGTCCCCCGGCCCTGCTTACGCCAAATCCCGGTTTCTTCTGGATGTTGGTCTTCCTGTACCAATACGAGATCGAACTTGGTGCCATCGATGGCCCCCTTGTTGAACTTCCTTCGTTCGTGCCACAAATATTCGGGGAAAGACAGTGGGCAACCGCGCCGCCGCCAGGTGGTCTTCCACAATGTCAGGGAGGGAGGTTGAAGTCTACCTTCTCTGGTAAGGCGGCGGATGGCACGTCGGGCAAGTTCGAACGCCGGATCACCATAAATCACCAGATCGATGTCGGAATTCCGGTGCCCGGTGCCTGCCAGAAGTGACCCGGTGATCCCCATGGCCTGAAGTGGCACCCCTTGCCGGGTCAGCAACCCGACCAGTTTTTTCACCTGTCGAGTCAATAGGCTATGCTCCGGGGCGGACAGCAGTTCATTCAGGCACTTGCGGGGCTTGAGGTGCCTGTCGATGCAGCCGATGGGCACGGCCTGTAAATGAACATCACGGTGTTCTGAATAATGAAGATAGAGGGGGTGGCATTCTCGCAGCAACGCTTGAGCCTGCCCACTATCGACCTTGCGCAGACCGGAAGCATCCGGGACGTAACGCAGGCAGGCAATGATCCTGCCTTCTTCGGTGCCACCCAGGGTGACAGCGAAGACCAGTCCTTCGGGGGTGACGATGAAATCCCGTGCCTGATACATGTCTGTGATTATACCGATGTTGCTTTAAGGTCAAAAATTGTCAACTGATTTGACAAAAATGACGGATTTGTCCGTGTAGATAAAGTGAACGGTTTTTAAGATTATTGTCTATCAATGGGTTACGAAGTAGGCACGAATGCTGCTTTATTGTTAGTAAGTTTTCCCTACACCGGAGGAATCAGTCATGGAACATCGAATTGAAACGCTAGTCGCTGCTTTTCACGGTTATACCTACGAAATGTCCGGCATGATCGCCGCCTTCTTCGACGATCCGGTCGAAGCCAGGGAATGTGCGGAAAAAATTGTCAATGAATGGAAGAAACCCGTGCAGTTGACCGGAACCAGCCTGGTGGTTTACTTGTGACTCATTATCTTTTAATGTTGTTTGCCTCCTCTTCCCGCTTTCGGGATTGGTTCCCCGTCAGGGGAACAAAGGCGACACCCAGTACCTCCCGTATGACGGTGTCGCCTGCTTCTTTCTTCTCCACGACCTTCAACATCTGATATCCAAACGGTTGTCCAACCGGGATGACCATTCTGCCGCCTGGTTTCAACTGTTCGATCAAAGGCGGAGGAATTTCAGGTGCCGCTGCAGTGACGATGATGCCATCGTAGGGTGCGTGTTCAGGCCAGCCATAATAGCCATCCCCCACTTTGATTTCCACGTTCTTGAAGCCCAGTTCCGATAAACGATGCCTTGCCGATTTGGCGAGTTCGGAAATGATTTCGATGCTGTAAACTTTTCTGACAAGCTTGGCCAGGATAGCTGTCTGATAGCCGCTGCCAGTCCCTATTTCAAGAACGGCATCTTCCGGCTTTGGTTTTAAGAGATCGGTCATCAGGGCAACGATGAATGGTTGGGAAATCGTCTGGCCGAAGCCGATGGGAACCGGGCCATCGTCATAGGCATATGCCCTCGATTCTACAGGAACAAATTCATGTCTGGGGATTTTGCCAATGGCTTCGATGATTCGGGGATCCAGATGATCCTTGCCGATGTATTGTTTGGTGAGCTGAACTTCCCATTCGATGTCTGCGATCAACTTGGCGATTCGGGAGTCTTCCGTAGTCGTGGGTTTCATGGTGTGACGTCGATATTTTTCTTGAGTTTGTCCAAATAGGCGTCCATGAAATGATCCTTCATGCCATCGGTCAATGGTTTGCCAAGGTCATCGAGGCGTCCACGAATCCGGTCCAGCAACATCTCCCAGGCAGACATTTGAAAGCGCAATCTGCCGGATCCATCGAAATAGCAGATCCTTCCCACGTGACGGTACTGCAGGCCTGAAACCGCCGGTAGGGGGACACGGGTGACCACGTCATTGTGGTTGCGAAAACGGAAGCTGAAGCGTTTGCAGACCTCATCAAATCGTTCGGCAAACGACTCGTCACCAACCCGTGGCGATCCATAGGTATACAGGCCCTGAATACGAAGCCGGTCGGCGGGGTCGAAAATCAGCCGGGCAGTGGCGAGGGTGGCGAGCGCTCCGCCCAGACTATGGCCAGTCAACCAGACAGGTTGTCCCTGGTACATCCCATGGAAATGGTCGAGCAGCTGCGGCCATATCCGGTTCAGGGCAAGATGGAAGCCGGTATGAACCTGGCCCACGGGCCCTGGTGTCAGCATGAGGTTGGCGTCGGTGACGATATCTTTGACCTTGCGTGGTTCGGTGCCGCGAAAGGCAATC
>JALVSV010000402.1 GCA_027024125.1 Methylothermaceae bacterium
CTCAAAACAGATCGCTCGCAAACAGGGGCTACCGGAATTGTGGTTGCCAAGGCGCATGCTTTTCGTACCGGAATTACCTCTGCTGGGAAGCGGTAAGGTGGATTACTCCAGAATTCAGGACATGGTGCAAAAGCACCATGCCCTGTCCGGTTGAAATGTCATGGGGCTGTGACTTCTTCTGGATAGGGGGGTGTTTCATGCCTGAGGGATGGCGATGCCTGACCCGGTGGTGGGGGTGGGGCCTTCTCGGGGTGTTCCTCGCTTTGGTACAGTTCCCGCAAGCGTTGTTTGAATTCGTTGGTGATGTCGTAGGCATCACGACGGTTTTCCACCACCCTGGGTGTGATCAGAACCACCAATTCGGTGCGCTTGAAGGTGTCATTGGTGGTGCCGAATAGGTTTCCTATCCAGGGAATCCGGTGCAATATCGGAATGCCGCTCTTGGTTTCACTGCGATTGTCCTTGATCAGTCCCCCCAGTACCAGGGTATCCCCATCTTTTACCGCCACCGTGGTGGTGATCTGACGCTGGATGATGTCGGGATTAGGACTGCCTTCACGGGTCCTGCCAACGTCGTCCACTTTCTGTTCGAGTTCCATGATGACCAGACCGCCGGAATTGACCCGGGGTTTGATCGTGAGCTGGACGCCGGTGTCGCGTTGCTGGAAGGTGTTGGTGACGATCGGGTTGTCGCCGCTGGTGCCGGTATTGGTGGACTGGGCGGTTTGCAGGGAGATCTGGTCACCCACCACGATTTTCGCTTCGTGATTGTTCAGCACCATCAACGAGGGGGAGGAAATGACGTTCAGCTTGCCGTTTTCGGATGCGGCATGAAGGATCACTCCGATATCCTGTGAGCTGCTCTGCCACACATAGGTGAAGCCAGGTGCCAGAGTGTTCAACATTGCTTCCTTGGCGGCATCGGTGAGATTCAGGCCGTCATTGGTGAAACCTGTCACGCTGTGTTTCTTGGGAAGCTGGTTTTGGGCGTACCATTCCAGGCCATACCGCAGATCATCTGTCAGGGTGACTTCCACGATGGAAGCGTCGATCAACACCTGTAGTGGTAACCTGTCCAGTTGTTTGATCACTCTTTCTATGGAGCGGAAATTTTCCTGGTCGGCAATGATGATCAGTGCGTTATTGGGTTCGTCGGCGATGATGCGGATATCTTTTCCCTCCCGGGTGGTCAGATGAGTGATCTTGCGGCCGGGTTGCTTGCTCTTGCTGGTGACGGTGGTCTTTTTCAATCCTGGGGCGATGGTGAGGGCAGCCTCAGGTTTCAGTCCGGTAAAAATCTGATTGAGGGTTTCTGCCAGTTTCACTGCATCCACATTCTGTGCCCGATAGACATGGACGGAACCTGAAGTTTCCACCAGGGCACGATCGAGCCGCTTGATCCAGGTATCCGCCAGTTGCAGATAGTCGGGTTGAGCGGTGATGACCATCACTGCATTGAGACGCTTGATGGGGAGAATGCGCAGCAGGGCACTGTCCTTACTGAGGATTTTTTCACCCAGGGCGGCCTTCAGGTCCTCCGAAAGGGTTTCGGCATCGAGATTGTAGAGTGGGTACAGACCGACGGACATACCCTTGAGATAGTTGATATCGAAGGAGTTCACCGTCTCCTGTACTGCAGCCAGTTCGTCTGCAGTCCCTGCCACCATGAGCAGATTGCGAACGGTATCGGCGTAAAGCAGTGCCTTTGGCGGCAAAGTGGGCTTGAGGATCTCCTTCATGGAATCGACCCCAATATAGTGGAGCGGAAAGATCCGTATCTGATAACCAGGAGGGATGGGTTTGCCGGGGATACTCAGGGGGGCGCCGGTTGTGGCCTCCGCCGCCGGCCCTATCCAGTAGAAGCCATTTTTTTGTACTATTGCCAGACCATTCATCCGCAAGGCCATTTCCAGTGTCGGCAGGACTTCATCGCGGCGTAGAGGACGGGTCGTCTGTAATGTGACCCTGCCACGGGCTTTGGGACTGATGACGTAATTGAGTTTGAGAATATCGCCCAGGATGACTTTGGCGACTTCGTTCAAGTCTGCATCGTCGAAATTGAGCGAATAGGTTCCCGCTTTGCGGGTTTTCGGGCTGATACGTGGGGGATGGATGAAGATTCCGGTTCCCGGGCGGATCTCGGGTTCGGTCAGTGGTTGGCTGACCTCTTCCTTTTCAGGGAGGGCAGGAGGAGGTTCCTCGGCTGGAATTTCAGTGACTTTGGCCAGTTCCAATGGGATTTTTTCCCCAGGCCTGGGTGGAATCATGTGACAGGAGGTTAACCCCAGGAAGATGATCGACATGATCAGGATGGAAACAGCGGATCGCATCATGGCTTTTTCCTTTTAGTGGATGCGGTGTAGTTTCGTTTGGCCCGAGTGTCTGGCCCAGTTCCCTTCCTGTTCTTAAAACCAGGTTTCTTGCTTGGAAGTGCGGGTTTTGGCTTGAGGAGCTTTAGGGTGTGTTTTTGGGCGCCAGAGGTTAGAACCACGTGATCTGAAGCCACTTCGCTCAGGCGCCAGTTCTCTACATCATCCCCTGGTTTGAGGCGATAATGTTGTTTGCCATCGACGCTGCGAAGCAGCACCAGCGTGCCGAGGTCTGGAGTGTCCAGGATTCCGGTCAGCTGAAGCTTCGGGGGGGTGCTGCTTGTGGTTGTAGCGGTATTGGTGTCAGCTTCAGTGTCTTGTGGTGGCACGGGAGTACGACCCTGAATGAACAAAGGTTTGTCGACGAAGTTTTGATATTGCTCCAAGGGCGGCAAGGAATAGGCCTCCATGGGTGGGATTTCAATGGGTGGTGGTTCATGAGATGCTAAAACAGGTAGATCTGGTTGCCTGGACAGTAGCGTGACTTCGATGCCCAGCCAAATTCCAGTCATGACGCAAGCCATCGCAAGCAGGGTAGTGGGCCAACGTTCGAGAAGCTGTTGTTTCATGATTCTGGAGTCGCCATGTATCCGGCCACTTGCATATCCACATTCAATCTGTCTACCGATAGCATGGTCCTGGTTCTGGATGATCGTCTACGTCCCCGGCGGGGCCGGATATTCAGTGACTCAATCAGAAGCAAAGGTTGATTCGCCTCGATTCCATGCAGGATCTCAAGCAGTGCCGGTGTGTCGGCCGAGAATCGAATTCGTACGGAAACCTTTGTGAACGATTCCTCGGGTTTTGTGGTAAGTACCTGGGTGCTGGTGATTTCCCCTCCCGCGTGGCTGATGATCTCCTTCAATTGTTCTTGTAATTCGGCTGAAGCCAACGCGGGTGTTGTACCTGACAGATAGTGTTGGTTCCGGCTCTGGGATTTTTCCAACGATTTTAACAATTTTATCCAGTGGCGTTCCTGGGCGGCAGTACGATGCAAGCGTTCCAGCTGAAAATTCAAGTCGGCGATTCTCTCTTTCTTTTCAGCCAGAAGTTGGAGATAAGGATCGACAAGCGACAGATAAAGTAGCAGGAACGGCAGCAACAACAGGGCCAGCGCCACA
>JALVSV010000403.1 GCA_027024125.1 Methylothermaceae bacterium
AGAAAGCCCTGCCCAAACTTCCTTGTTTGGGCGCTCGCCCGTCTGCGAAAGTGCACTGGACTTTATGAACCACTTCCCTGTGGTTCACCCCGTTGGGGCCAGCCTGTCGGCTGTTCAAATTTGTTCCCGACAAATTTGTCGGTCCACTTCACCCCTGTAGGCTCCACGCCGGCCTCCCTGCCTGCGAGGCTTTCGAATCAGACCACCTGCCCCTTCAATCAATTCTTTACGTGTTTAAATGACGTGGTTCTGATCGCCAATCATACAAACGTTTTATTTTAGACAGCCGTTCGTTATAATTTGCTCCATCCGTGGTGGGTGTAGCTCAGTTGGTAGAGCCCTGGATTGTGATTCCAGTGGTCGCCGGTTCAAGTCCGGTCACCCACCCCACCCCTTTGGGCCGTTAGCTCAGCTGGTAGAGCAGTGGACTCTTAATCCATTGGTCGAAGGTTCGAATCCTTCACGGCCCACCAATTATTTCAGCAAGTTACAATAGCTCATGCACCACGAATTTTCCGTGGTCTTCAAAAATGGTGCATAGCGTTTCTTGCGATTTGCCACCATAACCTGATCCTCCATCCATTCCGGCAGTGGGGCAATCATCATATTCTTCCCCGCAGGCAGGAAAACCGATGGTCAGTCCTAAATAAATTCAGGCTCGTTTCCGCACCGATCCGTTTCACTTTCGCCCCATGAAGCGACCCCCTTCACGATCATGCCGTCACTTTCTCCATAAATCCATACCTTGTGTCCTTAAGTTGGCGCGTATGCCCCCCTTTCCCTCCTACAAGCTTTCCTATTTCGACATCAGTTGGATTATAGACTTCACCGCCTCTCCAATCTTCTCAGGTATTGGCGAGCACGTCACGTGTGTATCTTTATTAAAGCCTTCCCGACTATTGAGCCACATATAGCTGATATCTATTATCCCTCCCTCAAGTACCACAAGAAGATAAATAGTGTCCTTCTCGAAACCTCTCCAACTTTTGCATCCAACAAACTGCAATACCCGCTTGCGCCCTTGCGCCCAATCCACAGCGTCTTTCGTCCATGAGTAGTTTGCTAACGCATCCAATATGGCCTGACCGAGTTCGGCGGGTAAGGCATTCTCATCCAACTTAGTCATAGGAGCTACTGAGACACATCCGTTTTCTCCTGCCATGACTGAAGATATGTAGTATTTTCCTTTCCAGTAATACAGCTCACATGCCTTCTGGTTTTCCAGGGTCCGCCAATACTCGCGGGATGTGGAACTTCCGATACCCAGATCACGAAATATCCTGTCGAGTGACATTCACAACTGCCTCAAGGAATCCACTGGAAAGCAGTGGAGAGTTTCCTGCCATAGAGCATCTGCAACTTCCCTGGCCACCTGCCGCAATACTTGGGACTGAAACCCGGATGCAGCCCCAGAGCCAAAGGCCAACAACAATACACGCGCATCTTGATCCGATTTGAGGGAATCATTTTACCACCGTCGGACCTGGTCAATTTTGCAGCATTAGGCAATATTCTACTGCGCAGCGTGTTAGCCCCATCAGCTGTACCTCTTCCTCCCCACAATACAGCATCACCACCTGAAGTAACTGTAAGGGGCTGTTGATCTTGCGACTTCGGGCAAATACCCGGAATTCACAGGCCATTGCCTCATGGTCTTCAGGCAACGCTTGCACGAACTGTTCAAATGCGATATCAACCGATTCAGGAAGTGGCGGCATTCGTGGCTCCTTCAATTTGCTCGTTGACAAAAGCCGCGATCATGCCGTCACTTCCCCCACAAATCGATACCTTGTGATCTTTATCTGGCGCGTATGCCTTACAACCACCTTCGCAGAAATTAGGTATTATATTTCGGATTACATCCGGTTTTGCTCGAAGATATCGGTAATGAACCCTTCATGCCCTGGACTCGCGGCATTGCGGTAAATGTTTTCAAAATCCCGCATATCCATGGCATCGCCATTATTGGCCACGCCATTGCCCAAGTAGAGGCTGATCACCGCACCCTTGTGAATGAACCAAAGGATATCATCGCCATCACTGTGTTTGTCGTGAAGGTCCCAGAAAGTCCGGGCAACCCAGGTTTCATTCTCCCAGCCATTGCTGCAATTGGGCGGGCTGGTGCGTTTTTCCGGATCCAGATCAAGCGCCCAGCGGCCGCTGCTAAAACCGCCATCGGCCACATTGCGGCTGGGATAGCCAACCCAGGCAGGCATAAAATCAGCGAAGCCTTCCCGAAGCGCCATACCAAGACGATCAGGATAACAACCGCTCAAAGTGTGGCTGCCGCCACTACCCGCTGGACGTTTGTTGTTCCAGAATTTATTGTTCAATTGATGGGCCAGCTCATGGACAACTGTATCAGCCTGTCGGCCATGGGTAGCAATAAGCCAAATTTCTCCGGAAGAATTTGCACAGCTCCAAGGGCTGTTCCCACCACAGTTATACCAAGTATTGGGAAAATACAATTTGATGGGATTGGCTGGCACTGGATCAATATTGCCATCCCAATACAGCCGGGACCACATATTCATGGCTGCATCCACCAGTTCCCCGACACTGTTGAACTCGCCACCATCAGTATCCGCATAGCGATGACCCGCATAAAAGCTGGAACCGATGTTGTATTGATCGGGATCGCGCCAGGAATAGGTATCGCCATCCTTATTTTGTGGCTGATAATAGCGGTTGTAGGAGCGGTAAAGAATGCGCAGGTGATCGCCACGGTAACCTTTGCTGGCTGGCACATTCAAAGTCCAATGACCATTGTACTGCACCCAGTCGCTGGCCAGTTTTTGCCAAAAGCCGTTTTCACGGGTCCAGGCTTCCACCCGGAAACCGAATCCGGGATGCAGGCTGTGATCCGCGCTCCATTTGGTTGAAAAAACACCGCTCAGCGTATGACTGACCGAACCATGGCCGGCTAACTCACCCCTGCTGAAAACAGATGGTTTCAATACTTTGGGATTGATGATTAAATCAGGCTGGTCTTGTTCACTGCCGCTTCCCAGTTCATACACTTGTTTAAGCGGCAATCTAAAATTCGGCTTCGGCGAAAGTCTGGGCAAACGACGCTTTTCCCGATAATCCCGAGCCGCCACTGGCATGCTATCCATAACCTGGTAATAGTCCCGGGTTACAGCAGCACCCTTGGAAGGAGAACCGAATATGGTTTCATAATCACCGGCTCTCCACCGGTGGCTGTTGGCATCCAGACGATAATACAAATCCACCGTGACAGCAGCGGCTGGATGAACCAGATGCTTGTAACGGGCCAAAACATCAGGATCGTTAATCTTTCGCGCCCAATACCAGGGCACTTGATAAATTGTGCCGGTGATCCGGGGAGACATGCCTTCGGAAACCGGCCGCACAAAATCGACGTTCAATTTAAGTTCTGCCCTGTCTCCCGGATAAAGTAAAAATGCCTGGCGATCAACACACACTTTCCAGCGCGGAGCCAAGGTTTTGTTATCCCCGATGCG
>JALVSV010000404.1 GCA_027024125.1 Methylothermaceae bacterium
ATGCCATCTACGAGCAGGATTTCTTACCCTGCTCGTTTGGTGGTCGACCCGGGTTGAGTGCCCACCACGCCCTTGCGACCCTGAATGAGATCATCGCAGGGCGCAAAGTGAGCTGGGTGCTGGAGGCGGATTTGAAGAATTTCTTTGGGAGTTTAGATCATGGATGGCTACTTCGCTTTGTGGAACACCGAGTCGGAGACCGAAGGATCCTCAACCTGATCCGGCGGTGGCTGAAGGCGGGCGTGCTGGAACAAGGTGAAGTACAGACCAGCGAAGAAGGGACACCGCAAGGGGGATCGATCAGCGTATTGCTGAGCAATCTCTATCTCCACTACGTGCTCGATCTTTGGTTCGAGCGCGTGGTCAAGACGCGTCTGAAAGGAGAAGCCTATCTGGTGAGATACCTTGACGACTTTGTGGTGTGCTTTCAATATCGCGAGGATGCACTTCGTTTCCAGACGACCCTACGCAAGAGGCTGGGAAAGTTTGGCCTGACGCTGGAACCCAGTAAGACCAAGTTGGTGGAATTTGGCCGCTTTGCCCAACGGCATGCGGGCAAACGGGGTCGTAAACGCCCGGAAACGATTGACTTTCTTGGATTTACGCTCTACTGCACCCGCAATCGCCAGGGCAATTTTCGGGTCGGAATCCGAACGGAAAAGTTCCGGCTCAACCGGGCAATGGCCCGGTTGAGCGACCTGATGCGCCGGATGCGTCATCTGCCGGTTCGAGAGCAGGTCATCAATCTGAACCGGATCTTGCGTGGACACTACGCCTACTATGGCATAGCCGGTAACTTGCGAGCCCTGCAGAAAGTGCATTGGTTGGTGGAACGTTACTGGCGTAAAATGCTGAGTAGCCGTAGTTGCAAGGGAAAGATCACGTGGGAGGATTTCCAGGCAATCCAGGCCCGGTTTCCGTTACAGCGACCAAAACTGAGGCTTTCCTATAGAAGGCTGTAAGCTATTGCTGTGCTGTGAATCTGAGAGTACCCAAAATATTTGCTGGGTTTCCTCTGAATTCTGATCATATTCTCTAAGGGACAAAGAACCCCCCCTCAAATAACTTGCAAATCATCCGAGGGGGCTGTCTCCTGTTGCTGTTCGTGTTGTTCAGGCAAGAAAAACAAAGGAGACAGGTCCAGTGTGTCACGCTTTTCTGAATGATTCCAGGTTTTATCAGCAGCTTTACCGGATGGATCAGGATCTGGCAGCCCAGGTGCAGGCCGAAGGCTGTTCCTGTGGAGGCAAACTGCACAGCGCCCGCTATCCACGCAAGCCCCGGGGCATCGGTGGAACGCTGGATGAGTCGTATCAGAGTCGCCTGAGTTTCTGTTGTTCCAGGGAGGGTTGCCGGCGCCGGTGTACGCCGCCTTCGGTGCGTTTTCTCGGGCGAAAGGTGTATCTGGGGGCGATGGTGATTTTGGTCACCGCCCTGGAGCATGGGTTGTCGCCCAGGCGGAGGCAGTGGTTGATCGACACCCTGGACCTGTGGCCCCAGACGATCTCCCGCTGGCGCAGGTGGTGGAAAGAGGTGTTTCCCGCCGGTGGCTGCTGGCAGGCCGGGCGGGGCCACTTTGTTCCCCCGGTGGAGACCTCCCGGCTGCCCGGTGCGCTGTTGGGGCGGTTCAAGGGGAGCGACCTGGAGGCACGGTTGTGCCAACTGCTGAGTTTGTTGCTGCCGGAGACCACCGATTCCTGTCCGGGTTATTTGCCGGGGGGGCAGTGTCCCGCAGAAGATGTGATGGCAATGCTCTTTGGGCTTTCCGTAGACTCCGGCATTTCATCACCGTCAGGAGAAAACGGATGTCCAAGGAACCAGATCCCGATGGCTGTGCACGGCTGCGCTTTGCCATCATCGGCCCCCTGTTGGCCGCACCACCGGTCCAGGGTGAGTTACGCCAAGCCCTTGAGGAACTGTCCAGGTGCACCTGGAAGCACCCTGTCCAGGGGACGGCGATCCGCTTCAGCGTGGCCACCCTGGAACGCTGGTACTATGCCGCCCGCAAGGCAAAAGACCCGGTGGTGGCCCTGCGTCCCCGCAGGCGCCGGGATGCCGGCCGGAGCCGGCGGTTGTCGGCTGCGCTCATCCAGGCGATCGAAGCCCAGTACCGGCAATATCCGGGCTGGACGATCCAGCTGCACTACGACAACCTGGTGGCCCTGGCCCAGGAGAACGAGGCGTTGGGGCCGGTGCCCTCCTATGGCACCCTCCGGCGCCACTTCAAGGCCCGAGGGTACTTTCGCAAACGCCCCCCGAAGCGCGACACCGAGGGTGCCCGCCAGGCCGAAAGGCGCCTCCAGCAACGGGAGGTGCGCAGTTATGAGGCCGAGTACGTCCACGGCCTCTGGCACGCCGATTTCCACCATGGTTCCCACAAGGTCCTGACCGCTTCAGGCGAGTGGGTGACCCCCTTGCTGCTGGGGGTCATCGATGATCATTCCCGGCTGGTCTGCCATCTTCAGTGGTATCTGGACGAGACCTGTGAGAGTCTGGTGCATGGGCTCTGTCAGGCGTTCCAGAAGCGGGGGCTGCCCCGGGCCTTGATGACCGACAACGGCGCGGCCATGCAGGCCGGGGAGTTTACCTCCGGCCTGCACACCCTGGGCATCCTGCACGAGACCACGCTCCCTTATTCCCGTATCAAAACGCCAAGCAGGAAACCTTTTGGGCCACCCTGAAGGGCCGCCTGATGGCGATGCTGCAGGGGGTGACCGATCTCACCCTGGACAGGCTGAACGAGATCACCCAGGTCTGGGTCGAGCAGGCTTATCATCGCGATCTCCATGCCGAGATCGGAACCTCGCCGCTGCGGCGCTATCTCGATGCGCCCAAGGTGGGAAGGGACTGTCCCGACAGCACCACCCTGAAATAGTCCTTCCGCTGCACCGTCATCCGCCGCCAGCGGCGCAGTGACGGCACCATCACGCTGGAGGGCAAGCGTTTCGAGATCCCCGGCCGCTACCGCCATCTCGAACAGGTGCCCGTCCGGTATGCCCGCTGGGATCTGAGCTCGGTGGATCTCGTCGATCCCCCTACCCAGGCCATTCTCTGTCGGCTCTATCCCCTGGACAAAAGCGCCAATGCCAGCGGCCGGCGCCGGGCGCTGGAAACCGCCCAGCCCGAGTCAACGCCCCCGCCAGTCAATGAACTGCCGCCGCTGTTGCGCAAGCTCCTGGCCGACTATGCGGCCACAGGTCTCCCTCCGGCTTACCTCCCCAAACACTCTGACCAGGAGTCTGACTCATGAACAAGAAACTGCTCGCCCTCTATGGCCTCAATTGGAACACTTTCTCTCCGGAACTGCCCACCGAGGCACTCCATGTCACCCCCCAGGTAGAACACTTCTGCTGGCGCATCGAGCAGAATCTGATCCAGGAGGGAGGGTATGCCCTGATCACCGGCGATCCGGGCACCGGCAAGAGTGTCGTACTACGCCTGTTATCCGACCGTCTGGCCCAGCTGCGTGAACTCACCGTCGG
>JALVSV010000405.1 GCA_027024125.1 Methylothermaceae bacterium
ACCTCGCCGCCGTACACGAACTCGGCCAGGATCGTCTTGCCGAAACCTGTGACCAAGGGGCAGGAACCGTAACCATCATAGCGTGCGGTCAAGGGTTCGCCACGCATCGCCTTGGCAAGATTGCGTGTCACAACTGGTGCCTGGGAACGGACCGCCGCTGCCGTCTTGGAATTGGGCGTGCCAGCACAATCCCCCAAAGCAAAAACATTGGGGTAACGATGGTGCTGCAAGGTGTGCTGATCCACATCCACCCAACCAGATTCATTGGCCAGAGCGCTGTCCAGGATGAAATCGGGTGCCGATTGCGGTGGGGTGACATGGATCATATCGTATCTTTCCACCACCGTCTCACCCGTGTCCAGGTTTTCGAACACCGCTTCGTGTTTCTCGGGACGGATTGCCACCAGATTGTGACGGAAATTCACCTCGATGTTGCGCGGCTTGATGACCTGATTCATCAGGGCCTCGGCATATTTCCTGACTCCGAAGATCCCAGGCGTGGTTGTCATGAATTTCACCTGACATTGATCGCGTATGCCTTTGCGACGGAAGTAGTCCTCCGCCAGATAGGCGATCTTCTGTGGCGCACCAGGACATTTGATCGGCATTGGGGGCATGGTGAACAGCGCCATACCGCCCTGGAAATTTCTGATCATCTCCCAGGTGTGGTTCACGGTCTCATAGCTGTAGTTGCTGCAGATGCCGTATTGGCCCACCAGCTCCCTGCTCATCCCATCGATCTTCTCCCAGTCGAGCTTCAGACCTGCCGCCACGATCAACCAGTCATACCCGATCCTTTCACCGTTGGCCGTCTCCACCACCTGATTATCGGGATCGACAGCAACGACCCTGTCACGGAACCATGTGGCCTCCCGCGGCAGCAATTCAGACATACGTTTGCGGGTACTCTCTTTGTCGACGATTCCAGCCCCTACCAGAGTCCACATCGGCTGGTAGTAATGCATGTCCGACGGCTCGATCACCGCCACATCCCGGTATTGGAGCTGGTCTATCAGGCGATGAGCCATACCGGCACCCGCAGCACCACCTCCAATGATCAATACCGAATGATGTTTGTCGGTCGTCGTAGTCATATCAAATCCTCCAGAAGATCAGGGAACTAAGAAAATAGTTGTTTTATGTGTTGAGCCAGATCCAACAGTGAAGGCAGAATATCTGCCCGTTGACGGAAAAGGATATAGAACGCCATGGCAATCACGAACCAGGCAAAACCCTTGCGCAGATGACGGGGATGGAGCCGATGGGCCAACCAACTCCCTAAAAAAGAACCGGCAACTGCCGAACCTGTCACCACCCCTGCCAAGGCATAGTCCACCGAAACGTGACTGATATATCCCAGGAAACCCGCGGCCGATTTCATGGCGATGACCAGCAGTGAGGTTCCGATGGCCAAATGCATAGGCAGCCCTCCCAGCAGCGTCAGCGCCGGCACCACCAGGAAACCGCCCCCGGCACCCACCAAACCGGTCACAGCACCGACCACCAGCCCGTGGACGATCACTTCGCCAAAAGGAATGCAGTCCAGACAATCACCGGGATTGCGCGGCTGCTCTACTTTTTGCCCATTACGCAGCATCGCCCAGGCAGTGGCGAACATGATCAGGGCGAAGAACACCAGCAGCAACCCCGAAGGGATGTAGCGGGCCACCCAGCCGCCCAGAAAAGCCCCAGCCATGCCGGCGGCGCCAAACAAGGACCCTACACGCCAGCTCACCGAGCCCTTTCTGGCATGTTGAATCATCGCCACCGCACTGGTCACCCCGACCACCAACAGCGATGTGGCGATCGCCTCCTTGGGGCCAACTCCCAAGGCATAGACCAGAATGGGTACGGTCAGTATGGATCCCCCACCCCCCAGCAAACCCAGAGTGATACCGATCAACAGCGACAGCAGTACGGCTAGGATCATGTTCGGCAACCTTCCCCAAATCTAGTTTGTTTGTTTCCTCCACTCCGGCTTGCCCGAAATGGTTGGTTCTTATTGTAGGGGTATGCGAGTATTATTACAAAAACATATATTTATATATTGAATGTTTATTATGCAATTTGTTTATAAGCCCCCCCAAAAAAAAGCCGGACCCGATCGGGTCCGGCCTTAGCGCCGTATCAAGGCCTTGCTTTATTTGGATCTCAACCGGCCCGCCCGGCCTCGGTCGCTTCCGGCACCTCGATCAAACGGCCAGTTTTGACATCGTAGATATAGCCGTACACTGGAATCTCCTGCGGGACCAGAGGATGGGACTTGATCCGGACCACATCGTCAACCACGCTCTGTGCCTGGTCCTTGATAGTCAGCCAGCGGATATATTTACCCACCGGGGAACCCGGACCCTCACCAACATCCTGCCAACCGCTTTCCGTGATTTGTGCCGTCTTGAGACTGTGGGACAACAGATCACTCATGATGTCGTCGGTGAAGGTTTCCATGCCGCAATCGGTATGATGAATCACGAACCATTCCCGGGTACCCAGGAGCTTGTAGGAAATCACCAGCGAACGGATGGCATCATCGCTGGCCCGACCTCCGGCATTGCGAATCACGTGGGCATCACCTTCGGCCAGCCCTGCGTACTTGGCGGGATCCAGCCTGGCATCCATGCAGGTGAGGACGGCAAAGTGCCGCCCAGGTGGCATCGGCAAGTTTGCCTTGTCGCCAAAAGTGGCGGCATATTGCTCATTGGCCCTCAAGACTTCTTCTACGATTTTACTCATCGTTTTCTCCTCTGGTTTTCATAGATTGACACACGAAAAAAGACCGTTCTTCACCGCGGCCTTATCACGATCTTGCCCCTGGATCTTTCAGGGGTCTTGTGGGGAGCCATTTCAAAGATCAACAAAATGGTGGTTCCCTCAGCGACATTTTCAGCCACCATGGGATCACCTGTTTCCCAAAAGACTTCTCCAGGACCATAAACCCTGGTGCCGGTCTGATCGATGATTCTGATTCGACCTTGGAGCACATAGCGTGGGCCTGGACCTTTGTGAATATGCTCTGGGGTACGGAACCCCTTGGGAAACTCGACCCGGATGACCTTGGTCATCACCCGGTTGCTCTGCAGAGTGACAGGCCTGGACATCAGAACCTGCCTTTCCGGCATGGACTGCCCTGCCAGCGACATACCCGGAATCAAACCCGCCAAACTCAAAATGGCAACTATCTTTAGCAGAGACATGAGTGTTTTCTCCAACCGTTATTCAATGTCGTGGGCATTATCAGCTAAAATAAAATTCTTGTATAGGCCAGTATCCGAACATCATCTCACCCTATAAATCATCCCTCTAGCCGGCAACTTATCCGTTATCTAGCAACTGTCCGGCGAGCAGCACCCCTGCCCACAGGAACAAAAGGGATCCATTGATCCTTGTCAGGAGTGTCGGATTGATGGGAAGAAGCTTTTCCATGGTAATCATCACCATGAGCACCAACATACCGGTCAGGGTCATCATCCCGATCCCGAACATCAAAAGCATCAGGGCCCAACAACAGCCCAGACAAAAGAAACCAAAACGTGCCCCCATCCAACCGGCACCCAAATAACCTGGTCGCCAATCTGTCATCAGGAAACCAAAGGGTGAACGACAAACCCTCAGGCACTTGCGTTTCCAAGGACTGAACTGATACCACCCCGCCAACAGAAACAATAAAACGGTCAACCAGTTTGCCGACACCGGCATCGGCAGCAGCCCGAGTCGCCATTGGATCCATGCCATCAGCAGACTGAACAGCAGCCAAACCGCCCCATAGGTTGAAGCAAACAACAGCGTGATGCCCATCAATTGGGGCTGGTGGCGTCGTGAAACCCGGTGAAACACCGACAGAGTGGGCAGGGCAGATGGCAACATCATCGCACCCATCATGGTCACCCACACCAGACACCGGGCCAAGAATTCGTATTCCATGGTTATGGATGGTACACAAAGGGCGAATAGAAACTATTCCTGTCAGAAAACTCCCATTGAAAATACTGATCGCGGTAGATCAGACGCTGGGAACGGGCCACTGCCGAAGGATGACTGGGAACCACGCATAAAGGCGGGTTGTCGATCGTGGATACACCCCCACGAATCCCTTCAATCCCTTCTACTTCCGCAGTCGCCACCTTCTCGATGCTGAGACGGCGGGTCCGCTCTCCCAGTTGATAGTCGATCCTCGCCAAATGCACGCCCAATACCTTACTGACGAATCCCATAAGCAATGCCGGGTGACCTCCAGCCTGGCCGCTGAATATCTGTTCCAAGGCGATCCACTGGTCCGGATTGACCCTCTGATCCAGATACAGAACCGCCAGCCAATTTCCATCAATCATGTTGCCTGGAGCATAACAGGCCAAAGCAACGTTGAGCCCAGACAATGAAATACCTTCCTTGTATCCCTGAGTGATATGCCATCCCACCAGGAGCTTGCATTCCCCTTCGCTGGGAGGTTTGAGCCAGATACAGGGACAGACGGTACTGCAATTACAAGTCTCGAAATACTCACCTGCCAGATGCCAGTCAGTTTGGCCGTTCATTTCAAAAGCTCTCCTTATAGGGTCTTAGATCCAGCTCATGGGTCCATGCGTCTGTAGGTTGGCAATGAAGCTGCCAATAGATTTCCGCGATGCTCTCCGGCTTGAGCAGCCCCGCTTCCCCTTTGGCGGCCACCAGCTCCGGGAACTGCCGCCGCGCCCGTTCCCCTTCGATGACCCCGTCTATCAACACATGCACCACATGAACACCCTGAGGCCCAAACTCACGCGCCATCCCCTGGGCCAATGCCCGCAAGGCAAATTTGGCACAAGCGAAGGCGACAAAAGGGGGACGTGCCCGGAGAGATGCGCTGGCCCCGGTGAAAATGATGGTTCCATTTCCCTGCTGTTGCATCCTCGATGCCGCTTCCCGACCGACCAGGAAGGCAGCAAGACAGTTCGCCTGCCAAAGGGATGTGAACCTATCCTTGTCCGTTTCCAGCAAAGGACTGCTGAGGTTCCTATCCACCGTGCATGTCACCAGTTCCAGCTCGAAACCCGAATCATCCACGGTTTCGAACAAGGCCTTAACCTGATCTTCACAGGTTGCATCGGAGATCACGGGAAAAGCCTTGCCCCCCAGGGCTTCGATTTCCTCCACCACCTTATGCAGCCGTTCCATGGTTCTTCCGGCGACGAACACCGCTCTCTTTTCAGCTGCGAAACGGCGGGCCAGTGCGGCCCCAAGCCCATGCCTGGGACCGACTCCAACCACGACTGCAGCACGATTGGCTACAGCAGCCATCGTCAACGACGGAAAATCAAAGAGAAATTGTTGGCTGGCATATCAATCTGTTCAGCCAGGGTCATTCCTTGAATTTCCGCAGCTTTGCGCAGATCGGCAATATCCTTCAACCCCCATTCCTCCACCCCGGCAGAACGCAGGATGTTGTGGAATTCCTCATTGGAGGCCGTGGTGAAACCACCATCGACCATGAATGGCCCATACACCATCAAAAAACCATCTTCATGCAGCAGGCGAGAGGCACAGGCCATCATTCCTTCTGCAATGCTGACCGGTGCCACCTGGAAGATATTGATGCAGAACATCGCATGATAGCCACCCTCCTCCGGCCAGGTCGAAGGTTCGGTCAGATCGATCACTCTAGGATCGTTGATATTCCGATTGCCCTTCTCCTCACGTAGTTTTTTGATGTGCTCGAAGGTCTCTTCGGTCCTGTCGGTTGGCTGAAAGGTAAGATGGGGGAAATGGGGGGCAAAATAGTTGATGTGCATCCCACTTCCACTTGCCAGTTCCAGAACTTCTCCAGCATCTGTCGGCAACTTTTTCTTCAACAGTTCCAGAATAGGGTCGCGGTTACGGTGACCTGCCCAGGCAACATATTCACTCAAGGGATGGGGATCAAGCGGGGGACGATCTTCGTAAGACATTCATGCCTCCTTCTAATCTAATAATTATAAAGGTTCACAACAGTTATATACAAATACCGTGCCAGATATAATTTGGCGGAGACAAGAGAAATCCCGAGCATTGACTTGCGTTATTTGTTAAATTAATGAAATCAATTTTCAATCAGTGAAAAATAATTTCATATCGGTGCAATCCCATGCCGAAACCATCCTTTACTTCACTGGACCCGGTGTTTTTTCTGCAGACTTTCGTACTCGAACTGCTTCATGCCTGTGAACAGGAGGGCGGTGCCCGCAGAGAGTACATCGAACATATCGCCCATAGTGCCAGCCGGTTTTTCGAAGAAGCGTATCGTCACGACATGAAACTGGACCAGGCGCTGGACATCGAACAATACGTAGATCTGATTCTGGGACTGAAAAATCACATCGGCGGCAATTTTTCCCTCGATTCGAGCAACTCGAAGTGTGTACGAGTCAACAATACCCGTTGTCCTTTCGGGGAAGGAGTGAAGAACTTTCCCGATCTGTGCCGGATGACCTCCAGCGTTTTCGGTGGCATCGCCGCCCGCAATTTTGGCTACGCCAAGGTCCACATCGCCGAATGTATCGCTCGAAACCATGGCCACTGCAAAGTGGAGATTCACCTGGACCGGGAAGAGGCCAAACAGCATCCTGGGACCGAATATCTCCGACCGGAGGAAAGCCGTCAGATCAGAGAAGAAATCGACACCCTGCAGTCCCGTATCGACACCCAGCTTCACAAACTCTGGCTGCAAAGCAGCAAGACAAAAAAGGCCAAGGGCAACAACGAAGGACTTCCAATCCTGATCACCGAATCCCCCCCCATGCGCAAGGTATTGAAAGCCATCAACAAGGTGGCACCCACCGATGCCACAATCCTGATTCAAGGTGAAACGGGGGTAGGGAAAGAACTGATTTCCAAAGCCATCCACGTCATGGGCCCTCGTGCCGGAAAACCCTTTCTAGCCATCAACTGCGGTGCCATCCCGGAAACCCTGATCGAAAGCACCCTGTTTGGTCATGAAAAAGGGGCTTTCACGGGTGCCGTCGATATTCATCAAGGGGTGTTCGAACGGGCTGAAGGGGGCACATTGTTCCTGGATGAAATCGATTCTCTGTCTCCTGCCGCCCAGGTTCGCCTGCTGAGAGTACTACAGGAAGGGGAAATCGAACGAGTGGGCGGAAAAAGGACCTTCAACGTGGATGTACGAATCATTGCCGCTACTAACCAGAATCTGGAGCAACTGGTACAGGACGGGGCGTTCCGGGAAGACCTCTACTATCGTATTCTGGTGGTCAGGATTTCGATTCCTCCCCTTCGGGAACGACTGGAAGATATGCCGGCCCTGGTCAAACTGATCCTGCATCGGCTGGGAAACAAATATCGCCGACCGGTTCCCAAGGTCAGTCGAGAGGTCATGCAACAGATTCGCAGCCATCCCTGGCCAGGCAATGTGAGAGAGCTGGAAAACGTCTTGGAGCGAAGCTTCCTGTTTGCAGAAACGGATGAAATCACCGAACTGGAAATGGAACACCCACCCCACAACGGCTCGCCCCTGAACTGGCAGGAAATCAGGGAAAAGGCTTTGGAACAGGTGGAAAGCCGGTTCCTGACCGAGGCGTTACGTCAGCACAGCGGCAATGTGGAAAAGATCGCCGCTGCCATGGGACTGACCACCCGGGCCGTCTATCACAAGCTGAAACGCCATGGATTGTCGGCATCGAACTACCGAAACTGAGGCCGAGCTGCCGTCAAGGATTGAGATGTTGGCTGCGAAGCAGTTTCCTGGCGTATTCGATGGGAATGGCATAACTGATCCCGCTCGGTTTGCTCAGCAGATTCTCCTTACTCTCCTTGACGAACACTTTGTTGATGATGCCGATCACCACCCCTGTGTCGGGATGATACAAGGGGCTGCCGCTGTTGCCGGGATAGGCGGTGGCATCGAGCTGAAACACCCGGTAGGGTTCGTTCAGGCGCCGCATGAGTTTAGGATCGAGCTGATTGGCCCGCAGAGCAGGAATGGCGATGGGGGTGATGCTGGAAACGATGCCACGATGGGTCACCGGATACAGCCCAAGCACCATCCCGATGGGAAAGCCGGTGAAACTGTAAAGTTCCCCTTCCCTGACCCTGGATGACTCCCCCAACCGCAGCACAGGCATCGGACTACCGGCGATTCTCAACAAAGCGATATCATGGGTCTTGTCTACGGCGATGGATTTGGCAGAACGCAGGCGGTCTTTTCCCTGGGTTTTGTAGAACACCGCCAGGGTCTCGGACTTTTCACGGTCGATGGAATCGGGCAATACATGGGCATTGGTCAACACATGGCGGCCATCGGCAACCACGAACCCCGTGCCACGGAAAACGGCGGGGGGAGAGCGGGTTCTCTGAAAAGTGCCCACCGCAACGATACTTTTTTTGACCTGGACGATCGTTTCCGGAAGCTCCGCCAGGGCGGACACCGAAAGACCAAGCAGTACCAAGACAGCTGTCAGTCTTTGGCCCAGGAAGGACTGAACGCTCATACCGACAAAAGGACGTCGGCCACTTCGGTGAATTCGTAATAGACGGCTGTCATGACCTGAAGGATCTGCCCCTCGTTCAATCTGGTCAATTCGAGTACTGAAGGTGGAATTTCGGCCAGAATGTCTTCCACCGCCTCTCCGAACACCAGGACACTGGTCAAACGATCGGCCAGATGCAACAGCGAAGTCTCCAACTGAAAAGAGGATGCCGCCTCAGGATCGATGTGATTGGCGATGGATACGACCAGCCAGGGAGGCATATTCCAACGCCGGGCAATCTCAGCCCCCACATCGGCATAGGAAAACCCCAATAGATCGTTTTCCAGTAACGGGACCAGTTCTCTTTTTCCCTGACTCGCCAAAAGGATTTCACGAGCCTGATCGGGACATTTGCAGTAAATGAGCAAAGAGCCGATCCCATGTAACAACCCAGCCACGAACAGCCGGTCTGGATGGAGGACGTTGGCCTTCACCGCCAACAGACGAGCAACCACGCCAGAATAGACGCTTTGCACCCAGAACTCATCCATATCAATCAACTGGACCGGAATATTGCGAAAACTGTGCAGGGCACAGGTGGACAGGGCCAGATGATAGATGGGCTCCACCCCCACCAGAGTCACTGCTCTGGAAACCGTGTCGATGCGTCCGCCAAAACCGTAAATGGGGCTGTTGGCCAGACGTAGAAGCCGGGCGGTCAAAGCAGGATCACGGGAGATGATGGAGGCGATGCTTTCTGCCGTACTGTGAGGATCGGCGATGGCCTCCTGAAGCAGGACCACGATGTCCGGCAAGGACACCAGGTCGCTCTCACTTTCAAGAAGCGCGCCCGGGGTAGGATATTTGCTCATTGATCACAGTCCATAAAATTTCATGACCTTGGAGACGTATTGCCGGGTCTCCTTGTAGGGAGGGATCCGGTTGCCATATTTCTGCACCGCCTTTTCACCCGCATTATAAGCAGCCACAGCCAGTTTGACATCACCGAAGAGCTTCAGGAGATCTCGCAAGTAGCGAGCACCCGCCTCCACATTATCGATAGGGTCGTGTGGATCATCAATGCCGTAACGTTTGGCGGTCGCGGGCATCAACTGCATCAAACCGATTGCACCCTTGGGCGAAAGGGCCTTGGGGTCATATGCCGATTCGGCCCTAATCACTGCATGAAGCAGCTTTGGATCGAGACGGTTCTTCTTCGCGACCTCTTCTATCAGGGGAGAGAATTTCGAGCGCCGTTTTGCCAACAGTTTTGTCGCCGCCGGGTTCTTTGGCCGGGGAGTACGGATGATCAAACGATAGCCCTTGTGAAGCGGCTTATCCGAATAAAAGATCTGGCCATCGGGTGCCACAAACTTGTAGATATCGCTCTTGGATGGGGAAGGAGCGCCCATGGACAGCAAACAAAACGTCAGGATCCTGATACCTGCTTTCATTGCCGCGACTGCCTAAGATCGTTTCGCAACAGAATCTAACACCTGAAAAAAGGAACCGTTTTTAAGTTTAGTTCAATTCAGGCTGGACCCTGGCGGCACAGATTCGAGCATTCTGTCGGGCCAGATCGACCTCATCGGCGGTCACCAATGCAACGCCCATGCGCCTGCTAGGGTGGGAAACCGGCTTGGCGAACAAACGCAATCTGCTTTCGGCAACCGCCAGGGCATGATCGATACCCGCATAGGAAGGACCCGCCCCATCGACACCCCCATAAATCACGGCTGAAGCCCCAGGACGGATCAAACTCGTGTCCACCGGTAGCCCCAGAAAAGCACGGACGTGGAGCTCGAATTCATTCTGCCTCTGGGTGGCCATGGTTACCATGCCGGTATCGTGTGGTCTTGGAC
>JALVSV010000406.1 GCA_027024125.1 Methylothermaceae bacterium
CTGTCCGTATCGCGGAATCCTGCAAATCCGGATGTGCGCTCTCGTGCTCTCACGATGTGACCAGTCAGCGGTCATGTCTGATTGCAGGAATGTCGGGAGATGCGAGGCCCGCTGCCATGGCCAGCGGTCAACCCCAATCAGATATCGCTCCCTGATGCCATGAGCCTTCGCAAATTCGCCAGCCCCTTCGGGCGGCCTTTTCGCTGCGTATCGCAGGTCTTTCTTTCTTGCCGAAACCTCGGGCATTGCCTGCGAAAGAAAGATTCAGCGCTATTTTGCGAAAATGCCGCTGGCATCCGCGCATTTGCCGAGGCCAGACTCTAGTTTCCGATCGTGGCCAGGGAATAGGTGCCGCGAATGGCCGCTGTGCCAGCGTTCAGAAGTGTCAGGAACTTCCGCAATTCCGTGCCGGCGGAGTTGGCGACATAGATCACGTCGTTGTCACGCATCATGAAGCCCTGCGCGAGAAAAAAAGCACGGGGCTTGCTCATGTCAAGGACATAGACAGTGGGCGTTTTTCCGGAAAGATTCATTCTTTCAGCGGGATAATCAAAGGCGCGAAGCACCTGATTGTCCTCTATCCGGAACAGGAAAACGCCCTTTGTGTCGGCTCTGGTGTCCAGCAGGCCGCCAGCTCGGGCCACGGCCTCCAGAATATTCACCCTGTCGCTGTCAAATGGATACTCGCCGGTTTTCGCGACAGCGCCAAAGGCCGTGAATGTCTGGGGATTGTGCGACAGATAAATCTGATCGCCCGGCCGGACATAGATGTTTTCCTTCGGATTGCGGATAATGCGCTTGAGGCTTTGTATGCCCCTGCGCCCCCGGCGGACCAGGGTCAGCATGGTCTCCCGTGCGGGGGCCGCCGCGCCGCCGGCCGAGGCGAGAACGTCGAGAACGCGATCGCCTTTCAGGGAGATCACATAACGCCCGGGTTTGCGGACATCACCATTCACGACGACAGAATTGGCGACGTTTTTCGCGATAGTCACCATGACCTGCGGGGATATCGCCTTGCCGGCCAGCAGATGTTCTATGCGTTTTTGCAATTGCAGCGGCGTATAACCCGAGGCGCGGATAACGCCAACGAAGGGGATGGTGATGCGTCCGCGTTTGTCCACCCGCATCGGGGGGAATTGTGTATTTTTCGTGTCGGTGGTGGAGAACAGGCCGTTATCAGCGGCTTCCCATATGTTGACCCGCAAAATATCGCCAACGCCGATTCTGTTGCGATAGGCTTCGGGTGAGCCCATGCCAAAGACCTTGCGCAAGCCGCGGGGTTCAAAACCGAGCTGGGCGGAAATGACCTGACCACTGACGGGAACGATGGCGTATTCGTTTTCCGCAGGTTGATCCGGGCTGCTGTTCTGCTGAAGAATCCGGGCGGCGCTGGGGCCTTCACCCGGCAAGACGGTGCCGCAGGCCGCAAGAAACGGCAAAGCCGCGATAGCGATGACCACTCTCGAAACGAGCCTTGTTCCCCGATTGCTCATGAAATGAAAATCCCGCCAAATTGGATTCATGCGTTCACAATATATCAAAACGCGACACAGCGCCAGCATTCTCACCGCCTGGCGGGCTCTTCGGGGTTTTCCGTTTTTCCCGCATGCCGTCTTCATGGCTGATAGTCGCGGTATTTTCCTTACAATCTCTTACGGGAATGACATCCAGCCAGTTCAGCCCGCATTTCAAAGGGGTGTTGGAAAAGCTCTTGTAGAAATTGCCGTTTATTTGTGTTCTGGAGATGACGGCCTTTCTGTAACGCGATACAAGCTCCTTGTGGGGGAGGAAATCCCCAGCCTGGCGCCAGAAGCGATCAAGGGAAACCGGAGCGGTCAGTCCCGCGATATCATACAATGCGTTGCCGCATGTCTTGACGGGTTTCCCATGCATGACCGCGGAAAAACCCACCGTTGAGTTGATGACGACAACACCGCGTGCGTTATTTATCAGGGTGGGCAAATGCAGATCATGCACGTATTCGACCCGGCCGTTCAGTTGGTGCCGCTTTTTCAGTTTGTTAATGAGCGCGCTGTAGTCGTGATATCCGCGATCCATGGGATGATGCTTGAAGATCAAGCATGTATCCTTGGGCGCGTTGCGCGCAAAGGATTCCATAACGTGGCTGATGAAACCTTCTATCCCGTTGCGCCCGCCGCGGGCAAAATCGCTGTGCCGGCGGACCTGGCTGTCGACATTCACTTGCAGCGGAACAAGAAAATACTTTCCGGAACGGGAAGATGTCAGAATGTTCAGAATATTCCGTTCTTTCCAGGCATAAAAAAGTTTTCTCCAGACAGACCGCAATTGCGGCACAAGCTCCGGCACGCCTATCCCGCGATGATATGTGCGGCATGGAAACACAGGGGCAAGCAAGGCTGCCGCGACATGATACAGACCGCCCCACAAGACCAGATAGCGGAATGAATATCCCACGGCGGATTCTGGCGGTATGTTTTCGTCCGCGCTATTCAGATAATGTATGGCGTTCCTCGGAAGTTTCGAAAAAGCATTTGTCCGTCCCTTTTCAAAGGTCACGTAATTGGGGCGGATATATCCTTCCTCAAAGGTGTAAATCTCCACGCCAAATTCATCTTGCAGGGAAAAGGCCGCGTCGTGGATGGGTCTGCAATCACCGTAAAGAATTACGGTATCTATTTTCCAGTTTTCCAAGGCCTTTCTGAGATAGTCCGGCCATTTTTCAATTCCCCCTTTGTATGCGTGCGAGTGGCGCGGATAAAAAAACCAGTCCCCGCCGTTGAAATTGATTTTGAAAACCGTGGCGTTCAGAAGCCTTAAATCCCTGGAAAGCCTCCAGAAAAACGGGCCTACAGGACCTTGCAGCAGCAATATGCGTTTTCCGGAAAAGGCAGCCAAGGGCGTATGCCCGCCATCGGCACTTGAAAGCGTACTCACTTTGGATGCTCCCCTCCCCAAGGATCTGTTTATTTTATCTGCGGGGTGTTTTGCCCAATGCAGAGCCCGCCAAACTGTCGCGCACTCCGGAAAACGCCTTGCCGCAAGCTTCAGCATAAATCCGCCCGCCGCATGAATGCCACAAAGTGTAATGCCGCGATGAGCGAAGTTCAACTGTCCTTACGGGATATACACCCATCCTTGCCTCAACGCCATATTTATCTTTATCTCTCCTCGATTTCGTCATGATTGCGAGGCCAGCATTTCCTTGGGTGTTTCCAGCCGTATCAGGGGAGATGCTTTTGCGTGAAGGATGGGGGATGCACATGGGCCGTTACGGCCCCGGTTTCCTCTTCATGTTATCGCGCCCGCCAGACGAGGAGGGGGCCGGCAGGGGCGGCGAGGCGTGTGCTGATGTGGCCCGAGGGGTCTTTCAGGTTTTTCAGGCTGGCGGGCAGGGGCGCGGGCGGGGGTGTTTCCTTCATGTATGCGATCCAGGAGACGGGGCGCTCGAAGCGCTCCATGAGCACGGAGCCGAGATAAAGC
>JALVSV010000407.1 GCA_027024125.1 Methylothermaceae bacterium
CCCCGGATACGGTGCGTATGACTGCGTGACCCAATGCTTTGCCCGGCATTCCTCGGGTGGGAGGTGCCAAGCAACATGCGGTAGTTGAGATCAGGGGTACCATTCGTTCCGTCACAGATCGCCCAGCCCTGTTTCGCCAGCCACTTTTTCAGGCTGTTTGTATCAGAGTAGTCCTTGCTTTCCCGGTCCGGGAGGAATGCGATGATCGAACCTTTGGGGAGCTCCGCCGCCAACGATCTTCCCAGACTGTCCGGGGAATTCAGCAAAAGCCATATGAGAGGAAACAGGATTCCTATCCAATGGCGCATGGGTGCCTTACCCTTCAGAATGGACATGCGGGTCCCTCGTGGCGGTCGGTTCTTGTTTGCAATCTATCCTGAGTCAGTCTATCAGGTTTTCACTGGCCAGGGCATAAGGTCATAGGGCGGTGATGAAATCGGATCGACTCAGCTAATTTCTTTTTCAAGATCAATAATGTCCAGTCGGTTGGTGCCTCCTGGGTGGCCACGGGATGGGCCTTGCGTGATGACGACCGGTCCCTTGGTTATCCTGTGTTCCCTTAACCACTCGCGGGCAATGACGTCCCATGGCCGGGTGTCGTCATACGTGCATACGGGAAGAATGCCATAACTGAACAATAGTTGTTGGCATGTGACCGGATGGGGAGAAAGGGCGATGATCCACCCAGGCAGATGGAAACGGGCGATACGCCTCGAGGTGGTGCCGGTCTCGGTGGGGGTGAAGATGTATTTGACGCCAAGGTGCTGGACAGCCGTGACGACGTTGAGGGAGATGACATCCTGAATCTGCACGGATTTGCGATGTAAGGAGTCCAAGGTAGGCGAGTTCATATTCTGGCTGTGTTCATACTCGGCATGATGGGCAATCTGCCCAAGCATTCTCACCGCCTCCACCGGGAAATTTCCAAGGGCCGACTCCTCCGAAAGCATCACGGCATCGGTCCCATCGAGCACGGCATTGGCGACATCGGTCGCCTCTGCTCGAGTGGGGCGGTTATGATCGACCATCGATTCGAGCATTTGGGTGGCGGTGATGACCGGTTTGCCAACCAGATTGGCTTTGCGAATCAATCGTTTCTGGGTAAGGGCGATGGTCTCGATGGCCGTCTCCACGCCCAGATCTCCACGGGCGACCATGATGCCATCGGCAGCCTCCAAAATGGCGTCGATATTCTCCAGGGCTGCGGCTCGTTCGATCTTGGCGATGAGAAAAGGATCCAATCCCAGTTTTCTGGTGGCGTTCCGGACCCGATTGACATCATCCGCGCAGGCCACGAAGGAAATACTGATCGCATCGGCTCCCTTTGAGCAGGCGAATTCGAGTAATTCTTCGTCATGATTGGTGAAAACAGTCAGGGGAATCCGCAGTTTGGGAATATTGATTCCCTTGTGGGAACGCAGTTCACCACCGACGATGATACGGCACCGGATTCGATTTCCTTCCACCGATTCCACCCGTAACTCGATGAAACCATCGTTGAGAAAGATGGGGTCTCCGGGAGCCACCGCTTGGGGCAATTGTGGGAAACCAACGCTGGCGAGAAAAGCGCTTCCTATGGTGTCCTCGGTAGTCAAAATGAACGGATCCCCGGCCTGCAACTGAATGGGGTCCGGGTCGATGGTGCCGATGCGCAGCTTCGGTCCAGGCAGGTCAGCTAGAATGGCCACTCTGTGGCCCACTTTTTGTGCGGCCTGGCGGATTTTCTCGATGGTTTGGCTGTGACTGTCCTGGTTGCCATGGGCCAGATTGATTCTGGCTACTGCCATGCCGGCCTGGATCATGCGCTCGAGAATCGAGAGGTGATCCGATGCCGGGCCTACTGTGGCTACGATCTTGGTTTTGTGTCTGGTGGATAGCATCAGTTTTTAAGGGGGGTAATAAAGGATTTACATCTATGATACATGGCAATTTCTGAAAGATATGGGGGGATCGGTATTCTCTCTTTTCATTCAGGTTCTGGGAAGTTACGTGCCCACGAAAAACCGACTATTCTGTAATAGCAAACTGGAAATTTGGGCATTGATTTGGCTTCTTGTTTTTTGTCTGGTGGAAAAAAATCAATGTAAAGAAATTTACTTGATGATGGATTCATACGGAAACTTGCAATGAATATGAACGGAGTACGCGACCTTTGGCCTAGGTTAGGGGAGGTCAGTGGTCCCTTGGATAATGATAGCCTTGCCGAAATTCTAAAGGGGGTGCTGGAAACCATTCTGCATCTTCCTTGGCTGGCGACCAATGCCGGAGGTGTGTTTGTAGCGCATCCACAAAAAGGGCATCTTGAACTGGTCACTCAGATCAATTTCAGTCCCTTTATCGCCGGAACGTGTCGCCGGGTTCAATATGGCCACTGTTTGTGTGGGCGGGTTGCGCAGTCAGGCAGGTTGCTTCATGTTGATTGTGTGGATGAACGGCATGAAACCCGTTATGAGGGAATGTCCAACCATGGTCACTATGTGGTTCCCATAAAATGGGAGGACGATCTGCTGGGTGTCATGGTGTTATACGTTGAAGTGCATCATCAGTTCGATGAGAATGAAGGTAAAGTCTTGGAAGATTTTGCCAGCCTGATGGGCCAGTTGATTCAAACCTGGAGGGTTCGCCAGGACATGGCGATCGCCGATATGATTCTGCTTCACAGCAATCATGGCATCATCATGACAGATTCCGACCTCAAAATTCAATGGGCCAATCGCGCCTTCGAAGCAATTTCAGGATATCGCTTGAATGAAATTCTTGGACAAACGCCTGGTTTGTTGTGTTCTGGAAAGCATTCGGTGGATTTTTACAACGCCATGTGGTCACAGATCGAGCAAAGAGGATATTGGGAAGGCGAAATCTGGAATCGGCACAAGAATGGGGGAATCTACCCCCATTGGCTGAATATCGTTGCGCTGAAGGATACTGAGGGAAGAATTCTACGTTATGCGGGTCTGTATGTCGATTTGTCACCCATCAAGGCTGCACAGGAAAGAATCCATCATTTGGCTTTTTATGATGAAGTGACCGGATTGCCCAATATCAATTGCTTGCGGGATAAACTGGGCCGGATGTTGGCGGTAAGCGGTGAAAAGGGAGAAGTAGTGGTTTTGCTCTTTAGCCTGAAGCATTTTCAGGAGATCAATGCCAGCCTTGGGAGGAAAGCCGGGGACGCGGTATTGCGGGAAGTTGCATCGCGAATTCAGGGAATTTTACAGCCAGGGGTGGTAGCCCGGGTGGGCACTGACGAGTTTGCGATGGCATGGCATAGTCCGGGAGGTCCCACCAATGTTGAAACCACTGTTGGGCAAGTGGTCCGTTCTTTGGAAATCCGATTGCGTTCCCCTTTTGAATATGCCTTTCAGGAATTGGATTTGGTTTGTTCGGTAGGCGTGGCATGGGGAGAAAACGGTGATGTGGAAACCGAATCCCTGCTTAAGCGGGCA
>JALVSV010000408.1 GCA_027024125.1 Methylothermaceae bacterium
GTAAGTGCCTTCCTGAAGTACGCGCAGCAGCTTGGCCTGCAGGTTCAGGGGCAGTTCACCCAGTTCGTCCAGAAACAGGGTGCCTTCCGCGGCAAGTTCGAACTTGCCGGGCTTGCGCCGGTCGGCGCCGGTGAAACTGCCTTTCTCATGGCCGAAAAGTTCGCTTTCAAGAAGATTTTCCACGATGGCGGAACAGTTGATGGCCAAAAAAAGCCCTTTGCGTTCCGAATGATGATGTATGGCCCGGGCCACCACTTCCTTGCCCGTACCGCTCTCCCCGGTAATGAGCACACTGGCCTGGCTGCCTGCAACGCTGCCTATGGTCTTCAACAGGCGGGTGATTCCCGGGCTTTTGCCAACGATCTGATTCATGTCCACGGTTTTGTCCAGGGACATGCGAATTGCTTTTACCTTGCGGGACAGGCGGTGACTGCGCAGGGCATTGTTCAGAGTGGTATCCAGCTCTAGTTCATCCATGGGCTTGCGCACAAAATCGTAGGCGCCTGCCTTCATGGCTTCGATAACCAGGGCATTGTCGGAAACACCGGTTACCATGATTACCGGTGGTGCTTCCGGTTCCGACTTGATCTCCTTCAGCAGGTCCAGGCCGTAACCGTCGGGCAACTGCTGATCCAGAAGAATAGCATCGGGCGTGGGGCGGGCCAGAAGGTTGCGGGCATCCGACAGGTTGTGAGCGCTTGCAGGAGTATGCCCCAGATCCTCCAGATGCATGGTCAGCAACTGAGAGAATACCTCGTCGTCCTCTACTACCAGTATGTCAGCCATGGGGATGATTGCTCCGGTGAAGTGTTATAGTCGTTGCCGTCATCTTGCTGCAACGAGTTTACCCAAGTGACTTGGAAAAGTCTTATACAACAGCAGAAACCCCTCACGGTTTCCCTGGTCAGTTTCATGCTCATGCTGGTGATCGTGGTGATCATCGGTCTGGTTGGTGGGCGGCATATCATCGATTATCTGCAGGAGCGCCTGATCGAACATGGCATCGATCACAATGAAGAAGTGATCATGGGCATGCACCCGTTGCTGGAGCATAGCTTGCAGGATGGCGCCTCAGTGGAGGCTGTGATAACCGACTTTCAGCGTTTCATTGATCATGCTGAACCCTTCGGTGTGCGCCTGTTTCTGGTCGATCTGTCCCAGGGTAGGGTGGTCGCCGACAGCCTGAAAATCCGGCAACTGCCTTACCCTGTGCAAGACCTGGTGGTTACCCCCGTGCGCCGCTTCGATGGCAGCCTCATCAAGGATGTTACCCACTGGGATGGCACCGCCTGGCGCAGAACAAGTTCTGGTGCCATTGAGCTGCTGACGCTGCATCCCTTGCGGATGCCGGAATCAGCCAGGCAGCATTGGGCTCTGGGGGTCAGCAGCGATCTGACCGAGTTGCTGGCGCTCATGGATGAACTTCACTTGCACCTGGATATGGTGCTGCTCATCACCTATGGTCTCATCGGTTTGCTGGGATTCCTGGTATTGCGCTGGATAGGAAGGCGCTACGAATCCGGCCTGGAACAGCAGGTGGCAAAGCGCACCCGGGAACTGGAAAAAGCTCATGCAGAGATCCTGGAACAGGCACGCTTGGCCACCATCGGGCAGACTGCATCGGTGCTGGCCCATGAAATGCGCAATCCCCTGGCTTCCATCAAACTGGCTTTGTCCGGTGTCAGCCGCAGTGCAAACCTGCAGGACAGGGAGAGACAGCGTATGGCGCTGGTACTGGGTGAAGTGGACCGGCTGGAAAACATGCTCCATGAGAACCTGGAATACGTGCGTCCTGTGGTCCGGGATGAACAGCCAGTGCACCTGGATGAACTGCTGGACAAGGTATTGACCCTGGAAGAACCATTGATGGAAGCTGCCTCCCTGACACTGGTGCGCCACCGGTGTGCAGCGTGCCCTGCTGTTCACCTGGACAGCAGAAAGATGCAGCAGGTGCTGCTGAATCTGCTGAAGAATGCGCGGGAGGCCAGTCCCGTGGACGGCAAGATCGCCGTGACTCTGAAAAAAACAGGCGATTCCCTGGTTCTGCTCATCAGCAACCAGGGAGAACCCCTGTCCCCGAAGATAAGGGAGCAGGCTTTTGATCTGTTCTTCACGACCAAGGCCCGTGGCACCGGCCTGGGGCTTGGGCTGGTGCGGCGGGTGGTGGAGGAGCATGGTGGCAGTGTGGAGCTGCTCGGGGAGGATGACGGGACGACAACGGTTCAGGTGATTTTACCCATGGACACCGATACCTGTTGACCTGACAGTATGTCCGGATCGAAACGGCACCGGTAGCTTTACCCGGCCGATATCATACCCGTGGCATATGCCGGTAAGAGCGTGGACGGGCTGTATGGTACGTGTACAAGTTTTTATACTCTATATGATGGACTGAAAATTCCCAGCCAAGGCTTTTCTTGAATTCTTGATGCCTGCTCCGTATGATCCGCTCCATGCGCAAGCGTATCCGACAATCACTGGCGATGGTGCTCATACTTGCACTCACCCTGTCAGGCCTGCAGTCTGCAGTTCTTGCTGACCGGGGCGAGGCAGGCAGTGTGGGCAAGATTGTACAGCTCACATCGTCACAGATGGATCACGGTTGCGCTGATTGCGACACCCAAGATTGCTGCGCCACTCAGACCTGCCAGATGACTTCCCATTGTGTGTCTTTTCCAGCGGTAGTGGCCACTGCAGGACTGAGTGCACAAGATAGGAAACCTTCACGCCTGCTGCCCGTGGTTTCTCCCTTGGTACCATCTTCCCTTATCCCCACCATATATCGCCCTCCCTGGGCATGACTCCAGCCTGCCTCTGACCCAGAGGCCTTCACATGATGCCTGATCGGGGCTCTCCAGCCTCCGCCGGGTTCATTGTCTGCGCCCGTTCCTGAGCAGTTCATGCTCCGGAACTGACGAAAAGCTGTTGGAGCTCTATCATGAAAATTTCCTGTTCCGGTGTGCGTACACCACGCATTCCCATCCTGGCGGCATTGGGCCTGTCGTTGTGGATACTTCTGGCGCCCATGGCAGTAGCCGGTGCCCTGCGCCTGGATGATGCCGAGCGTATTGCACTGGAGAAAGACCCAGTGATACAAGCAGGCCTGGCGCGTTCCGATGCCCTGGAAGCAGAAGCGGTAGCGGATGGCCAGTTGCCTGATCCGAAATTCCGCACGGGTCTCTACAATGCCCCCCTGGACGATTTTGATCTGCGCAGAGAGCCTTCCACTCAGTTGCGTTTCGGCCTGCAGCAGGCCTTTCCCCGGGGCCAGACCCTGCACTATCGACAGCTGCGCAGTGAGTGGCGCTCCAAGGCCAAGCAGGCGCGCGCCCGGGAGATCGAGGGGCGGATCCTGCGCAGTGTGCGCGAGGAGTTTCTCGAACTCTACTATCAGATTGGCGCCGAACGGCTGGTCCTGGACCGGCG